>CAYLZA010000450.1:0-3613 GCA_964387575.1 uncultured Spirochaetales bacterium
CCCATTTGCTGATCGGATATTCGGCAACTTTGACGGAAATCAGCTGGCTCCCGTTGAGCAGTTTCCACCGAGCTCGAAATTTCTGTTCGATTTAGCGGGAAATGCGTTTGAATGGGTAGCAGACAGCTACAACAAATCGTTTCACGATGATTTATTCGGCAAAGAAGTAGAGAACCCGCGCTCCACGCATGAATCGGACTTTGCGGTGCTGAAAGGTGGTGCATTTTATTCAACATTTCGCGAGATCAGGGTAAGTTACCGCGAATACAACTATCCGGATATACGCTATCCCGGATACGGGTTCAGGTGCGCTAAAGACGACGAGAGGTAAATCCACAACGCAGGAACGCCACCGGGCGCGCCGGCCGGCCGGCGTTCCTGCGATAGCTCGGGTGATTACTTGACCCTCGCCGCACCACTTCTCTACAATCCAGTCGATGTTAAAACGGTATGGTCGCTTCATCGCGCAGTTACAGCTCAGGCGTTTTAGAACGTATCTGGATTTGTCATCTCTGTCGAAAGAAGAGCGGGTGTTTACCACTCTATCGATTGCTCACATCCTCTCGGTAATCGCCTATACCGCAGCGGTCTACGTGGTGCTTTTAAGAAGCGATCCGTATGTCATGCGGTTCATCATGAAATGGATCGAGACGTTCAGAATTCAGGAGATTTTTGAAGTCGATCTCATAAGCGCCTCCGACATCTGGCTCGTGTATCACTGGATCGTAATTATCGCGCTTGCAGGATTGAGCGCTCATTCGTTCTTTGTCCTGCTCCGATATCTATTCAGTGTCGTTGTTCTAACCGATGACAGGATGATCCTGGTCAAAAGCAATCTGCTTTTTTCGCAGATCCATCAGGTGCCGTATAATCAGATACTCCGGTTGAGCACAAAAGAGACCCTTTTACACCGGTTACTGCGTATCGGGACAATCGAGATTCAAACGGGCGAGAGGAGTGACGTATTTCGCTTTGGACCTGTAGGAGGATTCCAGCGATTGATTGCCTTGGCCACTCAGGAGCTGACCGCCTGATGAGGATATGGGCGCGGATTCTCGTCGCCGTATGTATTGCAGTATTGATTTTTCTCGGTTTTGTTCATTTCAATCTCGAGCATCTTGCGCGTAATCTCGGATATGACGAGGTGTACTACTTTTTCTGGGTAAACAATTGGGAAAACTATCAGGTATATTATCCGCATCACCTGTTGTTTACCCCTTCATCGGTGGCATTTCAAAAATATTTCACAGAAGCAACGGGAATTGAAAACACCGCATTTATCCAGACATTGAAAAACATCCTGGCCTTGTCGGTCGGTGTCTCGCTGTTTTTTCTGATGTTTTATCTTCATTCGAGACGGCTATTACTCTCTTTTCTGCTCGCGGTTTCCATCGGCCTCAGCGCATCGGTATGGCACGATGCGCAGCATCACGAAACCGCTCTAATCCCCGGGATTATCATCAACCTCGCGATGCTTTCGCTGGTATTCTACAGAAATTTTCGCGTTCCGGTTGTATTCATCTGTATTTTTGCTGCGGCGAATTCTGCCGCAATACTGCTTCATCAGGCGTTTCTGTTTTCCGTGATCCCCCCGTTTCTCGTGTTTTTGTTTACATCCTCGGGGAAAGAGTATCGCCGAAAAGTGGTGAAAAGACTCTGTCGCACGGCGCTCTATACGGTTCTCATGATTGCTATGGTCGGCGGGGCATACTTTTATGTCGGATTTGTAAAGCTCAATCTTCGTCTCACCGACAATCCTGAAGGTGAACAACGCTACATGGCGCTTCCGATCGACGGTAATTTCTATAAATACTTTTACCTGCTCAAGGGACACGACAAATGGGGCGGCAAATCGGAGACCGTTCTTCAGGATGGAATGAACGGGTACATCAGCTCCTTTATCGTGACGTTTCGAACATGGAAAGTGAATCCAACGAAGGCTCATGAGCCCGAGCGATTTTCGAGTCATGTTGCGCTGATCTTCATCGTCGCAGCGCTCGGTGCATTTATTGTCTTTTTGATCCCGGCGATCAAGCGCTACGGTGTACTTCTCCCGGCACTTTTGGTATGGATGATTCTCGGTGCGCTTTTCATTTTCTGGTGGGAGCCGTGGTATATAGAGCATTGGCTTTACATCACAATTCTTACATGGGTGTTGTTGTTTCTCGTGTGTACATCCGCCCTCGAGGCCGTTCCGGTTCTCCCGCTTCGACTTGTATTGTATTTCGCGGTGCTGCTCGGCGTCGGATCGGTTACGAGCGTTATGTACTACGAAAATTATAACGTTATGATCAAGGATCAGATGAAGCTTTTTCTCCCGGCGAGCCGTTGGGACGAGCGGGCCTGGAGAGAATCGTATAAAATGGAAGAAATCTACCGGAAGATCCCGGAGGTAGAGTAGCACCTGACTACTCCGGAGTGGGCAAGGATTATACCCGTCGTTGAAATCGCACGCAAAATAATTGTTCACTTGAGACGGGCCGGTGAATATGGTTCAATACCGGCGTGGTTTCCAAAAATCTCTCACAATATAAAGATCATTTCTCCGATTACGGAGAGTTGCGATTTCAGGAAACGTCTACCATCGGAATAGCTCTGGTCAAAGGCTCGATTATGGCGAACAACCAGAGCACCGTCGGGGGTGTTTCCGCACGTGCATTCAGAGCCGGCGGCTGGGGATTCGCTTCGAGCCCGGACACGACGGATCAGTCGATTAAGACCGTCATTGAAACAGCCGGTGACAATGCGGCGTTTATGGATTCGAAGTTCCGGAATAAGCCTTACACGCTTCCCTCGAGACCGTCTCTTTCGGAGAAAGACTACGGCACGGAAAGGGCTCGGAAGAGTCGCCGTGATATGATCGAGTTCATGAAGTCGGTCGATGAGTATATTACTTCGTCGTATCCGAAGTTGAGCTCGCGTACATTGTCGCTGCAATGTCTCGACATTGAAAAATCAATGATAACCACCGACGGCACCGGCCTGTACTCCCTAATTCCGCGAACCATTTGCTATGTATTGCTGACCACAGAGCGGGATGGAACACCATATGAGCTGTTCGAGCCGTTGGGGTTTCGCGGACATTTCGAGGATGTATTCACCAAGCCCGAAGATCTTTTCGGCGATATCGATGAATTGCATGAGAACCTTCAGAAAAAGGCGGACGGCATATACGCCGAAGCAGGTTACAAGGAATGTATTCTCGATGCCGATCTCGCCGGCGTATTGGCGCACGAAGCGGTCGGACATACCACCGAAGCCGATCTCGTAATCGGCGGGTCGGTAGCCGGCGAAAACGTCGGAGCGGAAGTGGCGAGTCCGCTTATTTCAATTGTTGATTATGCATATGAAGCATTCGGTGAACCGACACCGGTGCCGGTTCACATCGACGATGAAGGAATTGCAGCCGAAGATGCGGTGCTGATCGACAAGGGCGTCCTTACCGGCTTTATGCACAACCGGGAATCCGCCGTTCACTTCAAAACCGAACCGACCGGAAATGCGCGAGCATACCGTTTTTCGGATGAGCCGATCATCCGAATGAGGAATACGACGATAAATCCGGGAGAGAGTGCTTTAGACGATATGATTGCTTCGATCGACGACGGCTATT
>CAYLZA010000451.1:0-3612 GCA_964387575.1 uncultured Spirochaetales bacterium
ACGCTACCGATTATTCGAGCCTTCATGGGTACTTCACCATGCGTCTTTTATATATATCTCCACTTTATCGTAAGATATGAAAAGCGGCAATACATTTAACACAAATTTAACAAAAAACCGACCATGTATTTTGCATTTATCACCGCTCTTCCACGATTTGCGTCTGCGGTGTAGGATGTCGCCGATGAAGGTGGGTGACGAACACTATCGAACTATATGGCTCGAAGACGAAGGAGTCGTCTCAGTTATAGACCAGAACAAGCTTCCCTTTCAATTCGAAGTTCAACGGCTTATCACGCCTGAAGACGCAGAAAACGCGATTCGTGTGATGACCGTACGTGGCGCCGGTCTAATCGGCGCGACCGCAGGATTCGGCATGTATTTGGCTGCATGGACCGGAAGAAACGACAACCTGCAGGCATTTTCGACACGTTTTACCGAAGCAGCCGATCGTATCGGCAGCGCTCGACCTACCGCTTCGAATCTCCAATGGGCCGTCAAACGGATGGAAAAGGCCGTAGAAGCGGCCGACTCGATAGCGAAAAAGGTGGAAGCCGCACAAGTAAACGCGATGGAGATTGCGGACTACGATGCGGAGGCGTGCAGGAGAATCGGAAAGCACGGAAAACCGTTAATCGAAGAAATCGCACGAAAAAAAGACGGCCCCGTAAACGTGCTCACCCACTGTAACGCCGGATGGCTTGCGTTTGTCGATTACGGTTCCGCAACATCACCAATCTATGCCGCACATGATTCGGGGATAAACGTCCACGTCTGGGTTGATGAAACCCGACCGAGAAATCAAGGTGCCTCCCTTACTTCGTGGGAGCTGTTGAGTCATGGCGTGCCTCACTCGCTCGTCGTCGACAACGCCGGCGGGCATCTGATGCAACACGGGTTGGTGGACATCGTTATCGTCGGGGCGGATCGGGTTACGCGACGGGGAGATGCGGCGAATAAAATAGGCACCTATCTCAAAGCGCTTGCCGCAAACGATAACGATATCCCGTTTTATGTTGCACTTCCGTCATCAACATTTGATTTTGCCATGAACGACGGTGTTGCCGAAATACCGATAGAAGAGAGGGATGAGAACGAGGTAACACACGTCCGCGGGCTTTTTAACAATTCCGTGCAGGAAGTACGTATTTGCCCGGAAAAAACCCGCGCAGTCAACTACGGATTCGATGTCACACCGGCACGGCTCATATCGGGTCTGATCACCGAAAAAGGGGTGTGTGGTGCAGATCAAACCTCGATTTACAACCTTTTTCCGGAGGAAGCCGGTGTCAAGCTCTGAAGGTTACATCAAGTTTAATATCGATCGCCTCGATGGTTCGGCCCCCACGCCTGAAAAAATAAAGATGATCAATGAAGTCAGAACGAAACTCTACGATCTCGATTTGATCGGACTCGGTATCGATGGAATCGGCTATGGAAATGTGAGTATCCGGGAAGACTCGGGTTCCGCGTTTTATATCACCGCCAGCCGGTCCGGAGGTAAACGAATTCTATCTCCATCCGACTACTCGTATGTCGATTATTTCGATATCGACCGCAACTACGTTCGGTGTGTAGGTCCCAAAGCCGCTTCTTCTGAGTCGATGAGCCACGGCGCGATATACCTCGTCAACGAAGATATTCAGGCGGTCATACACGTCCATCATGAAGGGCTATTTTCGTGGCTTATAGGCGGAGGCTGGGCAACGACGCCTCCCTATGCGGAGTACGGCACACCGGATCTATCACGCGAAATAATGGAGCTGATAAGCTCGATGGAAACCGATGTGGGCGTGTTCGCCACCGAAGGGCATGAAGACGGGGTGTTCGCTTTCGGCTCCGGAGCCACCGAAGCCGAAGACGCACTTATGAGCGTATATGAAGCGTACGAAGAAGGAGAGCTTGGATGAGTGTTCGTGTAGGAATTATCGGAGGCAGCGGTCTCGACGATCCTGAGTTTTTTTCGGCCGAAAAGGAGACCGACCCGGAAACCCGGTTCGGAAAACCGTCGTCGAGTATCAAAAAGGGGTTGATACAGGGCGTAGAGGTGGCTTTGCTCGCCCGCCACGGTCGCAGACACACGCTTCCACCGGCGGAAGTGAATTACCGGGCCAATATCGCCGCTCTCGAGTCGGTCGGTTGCACGCATATACTGGCAACGACCGCCGTCGGTTCACTCCGGGAGGAAATCGGACGTGGAGATCTGGTGGTGCTCGATCAATTTATCGATTTTACCCGACGGAGGATCAACACATTTTACGATCGGTTCGAGCCCGACAAGCCGGTACACGCAGCGATGGCCGACCCGTTTTCGGAAGATCTTCGCACGCTGCTCATATCCGGATGCAAAAGTGAAGGTTTTCGCGTTCACGAAACCGGTACGGTGATAACCATCGAAGGGCCGAGGTTCTCGACCCGTGCCGAGTCTCACATGTTTCGGTCGTGGGGAGCCGATGTAATCAATATGACCATTGCAACCGAAGCAGCTCTTGCGAATGAAGCGGGCATACCATACGCAGCTATTGCAATGAGCACCGATTATGATTGCTGGAAAGAAGATGAAGAGCCGGTCAGCTGGGATGAAATCGTCAAAGTATTCTCCGAAAACGCGGAACGGGTGACCCGGCTGCTCGCAGGCTGCATACCGAAGATATCGTGACGAGGATTCGAAAGTGAGTGAATTCAACACGGAGTTTCTGGAAAAGGCTATCCGGATCGAAAACAACGCTCGCGAAGCGTACACGAAGATCGCCGACCGAATCGAAGTGAAAAGCGGGAAACGTCTCATGCTCGCGATGGCCGGCGAAGAGCGCAGGCACGCATCGGTTTTGACCGATCGGTACCGGAAACTCACGGGAACCGAATACGGCACCTCCGCGGAAAACGAAGGCCCGGCCCGGGAAGAACAGCACGACATAATCGATTTTTCCTTTATCGAGAAAAGCGTGTTTTCTCATACCGACGCAATGGAAGCACTCAAGCTCTGTCTCGGCGCCGAGCTGGATGCGATTTCCTTCTATGAAGGAGAACGATTGAAGAATACCGATCGTGACGACCGTCGAATACTCAAATGGCTCGTCCGGTTCGAGAAAAAACACAAGAAAAAGCTCGAGCGGGAAATCGTGCAGCTCGAAAAACACAATCACTGGAAACTGTGATGTGCCGACACGATTAATCGGTCATAGTGGAAAGCCACTCACTCGTAACGACACCTACGCGTTTCGCCGCAATTTCGCCGTCAAGACCGACGACAAACGTGGTCGGGATACCCCGAACACCATATCGAGAAAACACCTCGTTCTTTATGTCGAGCAGCACCGGATACCTCAATTCATTCTCCGAAACAAATCTCCGGAGCGCTCCCACGGATGCTTCCGATGCGGTTTGATTGATACCGAGTACTATGACGTTATGATCTCCGGCCGGTTCCCTCTCGGTGTTTCGAGGCGTGGCTTTATTTGCCACCGTATCCGCGAATCTCGAAAAAAGCGGTAGCTCCGCGCGACACGGCGGACACCACGAAGCCCAGAAATTGAGCACGACCATGCTTCCTCGATAATCGCCGAGTCGGTGCTCGTTTCCGTCGAGATCGATCAATGTAAAATCGGGTGC
>CAYLZA010000452.1:0-3610 GCA_964387575.1 uncultured Spirochaetales bacterium
TCCGATCCGATCGCTGTGGCTAAGCGGTTCGAGCGTTCGGGAGCTAAACGTATCCATGTGGTGGACCTCGATGCGGCACGGCACAAAGGAAGCGACAACCGCTCCATCGTGGCCGAGCTCGCCGGCGCCGTCGGATGCGAAATCGAAGCGGGTGGCGGAGTACGCACGGAAAAGGACGTCGAGTCGCTTCTCGCCGCTGGGATACAACGCATCATCGTCGGCACCCTGTTGGTTCGAGATCCCAAACGTGTGTCCCGGTGGGTTCGAACCTACGGCAAGTACTTTTACGCAGGTATCGATGCGCGAAACAGACGCGTCAATATCGCAGGCTGGGAAAAAGACTCTCATATGAAAGATACCGATGTCGCACGAAGCGCGGGAGAGCTCGGCCTTTCCGGGATCATCTACACCAATATTACGGTTGACGGAACGCTCGGTGGTCCCGATATCGAAGGGACCGCACGGATCGCCGACGCTTCGGGTCTTCCGGTCATACTTTCCGGAGGAATAAGCAGCATCGACGATATCAAGCAGATCATCGAGCAGAACCACGTAGGGATCGAAGGAATCATCACCGGAAAGGCGGTGTATGAAGGAACCCTCGATGTCGCGGAAGCCGTAGCAATGACCAATCAAGCCGTCGGATAATCACTATCACCCGGCTACGGAAACCCTTGAACGATTATCGGTGCGCAATCGACGTTACGATTTTTCGAGGCAGAATCACACGATGAAACCGGAATCGCAGATGGATATGCGCAATCTCGTAATATTCTCGACGGAAAAAGAGATTATCGATCTCGGTGTTATCGATGAGAAAGGCATTGCAAAAAGTGTCGAGAACGGCATGCTCTGGACAATTCACCCGGAATCGGGAAGGCTTCTGCCGTACGAGACCGAGCATCGGCTTCTGTCGATCGAGCGGAAATCCAGTTGGGTGGAAGCACGGCTCGGTACGTCGAAATGCATCGAGAATACGGCAGCTGAAAATAGTGAGAATAAGCTCTCGGCAGCCACAGAACCTGTGTCCTCGGCGGGAATTCCCGCCGAAGCGCCGACCGGCACAGTCGACGATGTGTTGTCCGGTTTATCGGCGTTGATCCGGGAGCGAAACCTGACTCGTCCGGAAGGATCGTATACAACGTATCTTTTCGATGAGGGACTCGAAAAAATCCGTAAAAAAACCGGCGAAGAAGCTGTCGAGCTTATTCTCGCAACCGAGCACGACCGGATTGTATCCGAAGGTGCCGATCTGATTTACCATATGCTGGTACTGCTCGAAGCGTCGGGGATTACGGTGAACGAGCTCGTCACCGAGCTCGTTCGGAGACGAAAAGAAGGATCTTAGTGATCCCAATTCTGTGGATTACGCGAATCTACACGTTTTCGGCTACCATATCGCCGACTTCCCTCGTCGAATACCCCATCTTCCCGACCGACAGGCTTTTCAGCTTGGTCGAAGTAACATGTGCAACCGCCTTGTCGACGGCGTCGGCAGCCTGACGCTCACCGAGTATGTCGAGCATCATTCCGGCGGCGCAAATTGCCGCAAGAGGATTAATCACGTTTTTGCCGGTGTATTTTGGTGCCGAGCCTCCGATCGGTTCGAACATGCTTACGCCTTCGGGATTAATATTGCCTCCTGCCGCGATCCCCATTCCTCCCTGCGTAATCGCACCGAGGTCGGTGATAATATCGCCGAACATGTTACCGGTGACGAGAACGTCGAACCATTCGGGGCTTTTTACCATCCACATACACGTGGCATCGACATGGTAATAATCGCGACGAATATCGGGATAATACCGCTCGCCGATCTCGTGAAACGCCCGTTCCCAGAGATCATAGACATAGGTGAGCACATTCGTTTTGCCGACGAGACCGAGCGTATTTTCATCACCCTTACCTCTCGCCTTTTTGCCGTGTTTTTTCGCGTATTCAAACGCGAACCGCAGGCACCGTTCCACCTGTTTGCGATTGTAAACCATGCTCTGTACCGCTACTTCGTCGGCGGTTCCTTTCATCGATATACCACCGGTGCCGGTATAGATGCCTCCGGTATTTTCGCGTACGACCACATAATCTATCTCTTCGGGTCCTTTGTCTTTGAGTGGTGTTTCAACGCCCGGATAGAGCTTTACCGGACGCAAATTGATGTACTGGTCGAGTCTGAATCGAAGCTCGAGCAATATTCCCTTTTCGAGTATCCCGGGCTTTACATCAGGATGCCCGATAGCGCCGAGATAGATCGCATCGAATCCGCTGAGCTCGTCGACCGCGTTATCAGGAAGGACCTCGCCGGTTTTAAGATATCGGTCTCCGCCGTAGTCGAACTCGGTCATGTCGAGAGAAAAACCATAGGAGCTTGCCGCAGCTTCGAGCGTTTTTCGTCCCTCCCGTACCACTTCGGGGCCTGTACCGTCCCCGGGTATCACCGCGATTTTGTAGCTCTTTCCCATCATCTGCTCCTTGTTGCTGTACTATGGCACCGCATCATAGGTAATTCGACCCGTACGGTCAACTCAGGCTCAGCGCTCAGCGCGCTCAGGGTCGGCTCGTGCCGGCAACTATCCGCAACGTCGTTAACACCTGCCGGAACGGTCCGGCGCGGAACGGCTCCGGCACGGATTGGTCCAGCGCGGTCTGGTGTCGTTCCGGGCTGCGTGACATTTTGCGGAATTCCATACTACTATGACGCCGTCACCAGACAATCGTATAGAACAACCAGGAGGAAATATGAACACCAAAGCTATAGAAGCTGTTGCTTTGACCGTCAGAAGCTTGTCGATGGACGCCGTGGAAACGGCATCGTCGGGGCATCCGGGGCTGCCGATGGGATGCGCGGAGCTCGGCGCACTTCTCTACGGAGAAATAATGAAACACAATCCGGCGGCACCCGATTGGATCGATCGTGATCGTTTTTGCCTCTCGGCGGGACATGGATCACTACTCCTCTATTCGCTTCTCCATCTTTCCGGGTACGGGCTGTCGCTCGACGATATAAAGCGATTCAGACAGGTTGGTTCGCCGACGGCGGGACATCCGGAATATGGCGCGGCACGCGGAATCGAGACAACAACCGGGCCGCTTGGTCAGGGATTTGCAAACGGCGTCGGAATGGCGATAGCCGAGCAGATGCTTTCCACGAGATTCAACACAAAAGACCACACGATTATCGATCATTATACATACGTGCTGGCAAGTGACGGATGTACGATGGAAGGGGTAACCGCCGAAGCCTCTTCGCTCGCCGGGCATCTCGGACTCGGTAAGCTCATCGTGTTTTATGATTCAAACAAAATCACGATAGACGGTTCCACCGAACAGGCATATACCGAAGATGTGGTAAAACGGTTCGACGCGTACAACTGGCAAACGTTTTCGGTTAACGCATACGACATGGAAGGGATTATGCAGGCGGTGGATGAAGCGAAAAAAGAGACGACACGACCGACGTTTATCAAAATCGAATCGATTATAGGAAAAGGCTCTCCGAATATGGCCGGTACGAGCACAATACACGGCTCGCCGCTCGGCGAGGAGGAGATCATCGCTACCCGCAAAAATCTCGGATTGGCGGATGACGCCGAGTTTTATACAGCGAAAGAAG
>CAYLZA010000453.1:0-3609 GCA_964387575.1 uncultured Spirochaetales bacterium
ATGATGAGTTTTACCTGAGTGCGATAAAAGGGTGAATCGCCATGAGCAGGCTCAGTATAGGTCCGGTCAATCAGGGTGTCAATGAAACCAGACCACTTCTAAATGGTCGGGCTACCAGTCGAGCAACGTTCTCGAACCCTCCAGCGCACGAATTCCGGTTACATCCTGAGACACTTCTATGACTCCTCGATACGATCCTTCTTCGTCAAAGAGCGGATAATAGCGAATGTGAATGAACTTACCATCGAGCTCCAACCAGAACTCGGCTACATCCTTCTCCTTTTTCTTGAATGCATCGACGATTTTTTCTACCACATGGACACTCTTCGGAGGATGGCAATTCTGTACAGATCTGCCGATTATTCCGGGGCTCCTCGGGAAAACACGCTCGGGAGTTTGCGAGTAGTATCTGACTCTATCGTTTTCGTCCACGAACGTGAGATCCACCGGAAGGCTTTTGAGCATGAGATTGAGCTGTTTCCCGGTCAGCCGGCCTACATCCAGACTTATTTCGGGCGAGTCTTCGGCAACGGCGGATTTGCCGGCTTCCGCATCTGCATCCGGGCCGGCTTGTGCAGATTGCGCCGATTGCTCCGCAGGCGCCGGTATGACGCTCGGATCCCAGAGGTTTCCCGGTGTTATCCAGGCGTATCCGATTTCGCTTTCTCCACGGCGAATCTCGGCCCATATCGGATCGGTAAGCTTTCTGAGCGCCGTCGGAAACAGAATCTTGTGCTCCATGAAAATCATCTGTTTGATTTTTCTGGTCAAATCTCCAACGGCCCGTTTCGCCTTCCCGAAATCACCTGATGCATAGAGCTCCTGAGTTTCTTTGAACAGTGATCGGATCTCGTCGTGTTTACCCCACATCACCTTGGACGGACCGGTAAATCCGACGTCTTCCAGATATGGAAAAAGCTGGTTTTCCTTCCGGGCGTAGTGTATTTCTATCTGTCTGAGATCACTCAGCGCCCGGGAGAAGCTCCCATCGTCCTTTCCGCGTTTGAGACGACGTGTCGCTTTGCGGAGTGTCCGTATTCGCTTTTTCGTCTCCTTGTTTTCTGCCTTATAACTCGCCACCGGATGCCCCGGAAGCGTCTTCGATGTTCCTGCACCGGAAACGGCCTTCCGAAACACCTCGACGTGAAGCTCACAGAGATTTCGAACCTCTTCGGGGTCCATCCCTTCGGAGATGAGCTCCTGTTCTATCTCGGCTATCTCTTCGGGACTGATAGTGCGGATAATCTTGTTGAATCTGCGCTTGGCATTCTGCACATCCGTTCCGTTTTCAATCGATCGGATTATCTCTTTTACTGCGTTTTTCCTATCCTTGCGATTCTGAATAAACTCACTCATTACGACCTCCCGCCGGTTTTCGCCGGTGCCTGCTTGTTGAATATCCCTCATGCATTTTTTACCATGAGGTACCGAACCACCTGCTCGACACATCCGTCGAATCGTGGTTTCTTGTAACACGGAAAATATAAGGATTTACGGCTCAAATGAAAAAACGTTATACATTCCCCGCACTCTATTTCGAAGCAACACGAATGTGCAATCTCGGATGTGAAATCTGCATGACCGGCAGCAACGATCGGGAGTTGGTGGCGAAAAGCGTCGAAAATCAGCTGAGCGCCAAAGAAATTCGAGAGCTGGTGCTCAAAGGCGGAAAGGAAGTCGGCGCGAGTCAGCTCGGGATCAGCGTGGGATATTGCGCCATGCGCCACGCTGATCGATGCATTGACCGCAGGTAATGTACGAGAAAAGTCGATCTATGAAATCGTCGACACGAGCCCGAAGACGAATCGACGATAAGCGAGTACGAAGAAGAAACAAACAGGAACTTCAAGAAATATGCGAGGCTCATATCGGGAACAGGTCTGTTTCCACGACGGAAACCGGTATCCGAAGAGATAACCGGATCTACAACAGGAGATTGAGAGCTCCACCGGTAAGGACGACGGTAACCAGCATTACACCGAGCGATTTTATTCCGTCTTTTACCCCGAGCTCTCGAAAAAGCACGACACAGGTTGCCAGACAGGGAAAAAACATAGCGAGTAGAACGCTCCCGGTGATCAGCTGTTTGACCGTTAGATCGAGTGGAGCGAGCATTCCGAGCGCGATGTCTTTGCGGAGAATACCGACGAGGAGCGGAACGATCGATTCGGCAGGCATCCCCCACACACGCGTGACCAGCGGTTTCATCATCGTTGCCAGATGCGTGAGCAGATCGAACGAATAGAGCACGTTTACAACGATAATGGCGCCGAAAACAACCGGGAGCGCTTCCCGAAAGAATCCACCGATACGCATCCACAGTTTTGTTCCTATCGCGCGCCACGTCGGTAAACGATAGGGGGGAATTTCCACGAGCAGCTCCGGGCGGAATCCTCTCGATGTGATTCTGAGAACGAGACTGATGAGGACCCATACTACCACCAGCGCACCGTAGACGGTAAAAACGGGTCCGGCGCCGTGTCGTCCGACGAGGCCGATGATCATGGCCTGGAGCGCCGCGCACGGGACCGAAATCGATATCAACGTTGCCGCGACGAATCGTTGCCGTTTGTTTTCGAGGATTCTCGTGGCCATTACGCCGGGAACGTTGCATCCGAGCCCGAGCAGCATCGGGATAATCGCATACCCGTGGAGGCCGAGACGGTGCATGATGTTGTCCAGAAAAACCGCCAACCGCGGCAGATAGCCGCTGTCCTCGAGAACCGAAAGGACGAGGTAGAAGCTTACCAGATACGGAAGCACGACACCGATCGGGATGAAGATACCCGATGTGAGTAGCCCGAAGGATTGCTCGAAATCGATATCGCCGTCAACGAGCTCACCGATCAGAATCGTATGGATAATACCGTCACGACCGATCGCTTCCGAGAGCAGGTCGATAGGTGGGCGGATGAGCGATTCAAAAAGAATCTCCGTCCCGAACGGTAGCGTAACCCACGGATCGCCGAGTATCCCGATTCCTCCGGAGATCAGAAACTCTCCGATCAGACGCACCACCGAAAAAGAGAGGAGAATGACGGCAGCGGCAATAATCGTACCCCAGAACGGATGAACGCTCATTTGCTCGAATCGTTCAACCGGCGACGGGTGATGATGCTCTATCGACTGCGCATCGGCGACGATTCGGCCGACCCTGGTCCAGAGTAGATCCCGATCGAATTGCTGCTCGGCCGGTACCGGAAGATTCATCGAACGTTGAAGCAGCTCATATACGCCTTCCCCGCTTCGCGCAACAACAGGAACAACCGGTACCCCGAGCGACGCTTCAAGCTTCGTAATATCGATCGATACTCCTCGTGCACGCGCTTCGTCCATCATATTGAGTACGACCATCGTTGGTTTCTTTTTTGTAAAGAGCTCCAGCGTCAGCGGAAGATGGCGTTCGAGGTGAGTAGCATCGACTACGCTGATGACCGCACGTGTTTCTTCGATCAAATCTGCGGTTACCCGTCCCGCTTCATCCGTCGGCTCGAGCGAATAGGTCCCCGGGGCGTCGACGATTGTATATGTGTTGTTCCGATATCGCATTTTTCCGGAGGCGTACGATACGGTTGTTCCGGGATAATTCGATGAAATCGTACGGACTCC
>CAYLZA010000454.1:0-3609 GCA_964387575.1 uncultured Spirochaetales bacterium
ATATAGATCGGGACATTCACATCGATCTCTTTTGCCGCCTCGTACTGTGCCGCGAGAAGATCGAAATCGAGATGCGGATGCATTTTCCCAACCCTGGTTTCGGAATAACTCCACCCGTGATGACACACGGCGAAACAGGTAATCGAATCCACGTGCCCCTGTTTGAGCGACTCCTGCCATTGCGTACGATCGAATTGCGAGCCGATATCGGGGATTTTCGGTGATGTGTGAAAATCGAGGTGAACCTGTCTGAATCGAAGATTGTGACGTGTCTGCTCTGAGGGTAAAATGGTCATGGGAGCTCCTTTTCTGCGGGATGAGTATATCAGGATCGACGGTGTTGTGTGAGACGCGCGTCGCTCTGACCCGATTGCCCCGAAACGGCAAATGCCCGATAATTGAGTTGATTATGGATCGATATGAAGCGTTGAAAGAGCTATGTACCGAAAACCAAATCAAAATCCTCTACGTTTTCGGAAGCCGTTCAAAAGAAGTGCTGTATTGGCTCCGCTCCGAAATCGAGCAGTTGGAACCGACACCTGCCGATGTGGACATCGGTGTGAAATTCGCACCGAGCGCGGATATCGACGTACGCAAAAAGGCGGAGACGGCGGTGCAGCTCGAAGACCTTCTTGATGTGACGCGGGTGGATCTGGCTGCTTTTTCGGATGTCGATCCGTTCGTAGCCGCAAATATCATTCGCGGAGAACGTCTCTACTGCGAGGATACTACCGCGGCCGATGAGTTCGAGCTCTACATTCTGCGGAGGGCGGGAGATTTGGCACCGTTTGAGCGGCAACGGCTTGCGCAGATCGAGGCACATTATGAGCCCGAGAAAACTGAATAAACGAATAATCCTCGACAGGCTGTCGTGGATAGATCGTATGCTCGAACAAATCCGTTCTCTTCCGGACACAAGTTACGAAGAGTTCGTTTCGGATTCGAGAAATATTTGGACCGCTGATTCATGTCTACGACGCGCGCTCGAAGCGCTTTTTGATATCGGTAGACACATTTTGTCGAAAGGATTCGCAAACGGAACGAGCGAATATAAACAAATAGCGGAAAACCTCGGTTCCAACAAAATTCTTGACGAAGACGAGACACGGCTGCTGAGAACGCTTGCGGGATACCGAAACAGACTTGTTCATTTCTACCACGAAGTGTCCAACGAAGAGCTTTATCAAATTTGTACCGACCAGCTCGACGATATTCGTAAGCTCCGCCGGGCGTTCGCCGCGTGGATGGATGATCATCCGGAGCTTCTCGATGAAGAGCTCTAATTACACCTGTCGCCTAACCGCTTTTACTTTACGCCATACTCCGAAGGCGTTCCCAGGTCACCGGATAGAGCGGATCTTTACCGCACAGATATCGATTCAACTCGCGCAGACACAGATCCCCCATACGTTTACAGTCAGATCCGATCGCCCCGGCTATATGCGGCGTCACCACCACATTGGGGAGTGTATATAAGCGACTTGCCGGCGAGGGAGGTTCCGGGTCGGTCACGTCGAGAACCGCATTTATGCGTCCGCTTTCGAGCTCACGAATAAGCGCTATTTCATCGACTAAGGCTCCCCGTGCGGTGTTTATAAACCAGCTTCCGTCTTTCATTCGACGGAGCAGTTGTTCGTTCACCATGTGTCGGAGCTCTTCGAGCAAAGGTGCGTGTAAGGAAACGATATCCGCGTTGGAAAAAAGATTTTCCAACGTAACTTTTTGAGCGCCGAGGGCCGAACACTCGTATTCGTCCAGAAAAGGATCGAAGAGCATTATGTCACACGGATAAGATGAAAGTAATTTGATAACTTCCCGCCCGACCGCGCTTGCTCCGATTATCCCGATTGTGGCACCTTCAAAACCACCTAGTGCCGACCACGGCACTTCTCGTCGAAAATAGGCATCTATTTTTTTTGGTGAACCGACGACGAACCAGAGATTCTTCAGACACAAGGTCATTACTGCAACCGTGAACTCCGCTACGACCCGTCCGTTTGCCGAAGCCGCGCTCGTTACAACTATTGATCTTCGAAAAAGATCTTCATGTACGAAATGCTTCACCGAGCTTGCGCCATATATTATTATTTTTAATTTCGAAGCGGCTTTAACGAGCTCGGAGGTTAGTCGTGGCATACCCCACGTGGAGAGAATGATATCTGCGTCACGTATGAGATTTTTTATCGTGTCTATAGAATAGTCAGGCAAGAATGTGGCGATTATCCGACACTTTTTACGAACCTCGTCGAGCACATTAGCTCCGAAAACGAGATCGATTTTCTCCTTGGGAGCAAGGAAAACAACACCGGGTTTCAATTGCGTACACTCCTGGTTATTTTTCGTCGGAAATTAGAGAACGGACATAGCTCAAATTATGCTTCATTCCTTCCGACGCGGGTGGAAGGATGTCCGGATTCCAGTACCGCTCATATTCGTCGCTCATCGTACCGTCATATCCTCTTTCGATCAGCTCATGAAAGAGCTCGTGCCACGGGATACTTCCGTCTCCCATCATACACGCTTTCCGTTCCGGCTGAGCGGCTTCGAGGTTCGATAATATCCAATCTTTGTAATGACAATGGAAAAGATATTGGAACGTCAATCCGACGGCTTCACAAGCATTTTCCTTACCCGCAAGATACACCCATGCGAAGTCGAGCAATATTCCGACGTTGTCTCTATCGATTTCCTCAACCATACGGACGGCGTCCTCGGCCGAATATGTCTGCGATCCAATATGAGTTTCTATACAGAATCGAACGTCCGTATTCGCCGCGAAGTCTCGAATACCCGATACCGTCTCTTTCCACGTTGTACCTTCATCAAATCCGTCCGGAACAGGATCGGTGCCCCCATAAAGGCGGATGTTCCTACAGTCGAGCAGGACGGCTATCTCTACGACACGACGAAGATTTGATAATTCCGTCTCTCGTTTTTGAGTAACAAAATCCCTGAAGTAGGGTGTCAGGCACGATATCTCGATCGAATTTTTCGATGCATATTGCGCGATAGCCGAAAGATCCGTATCTGCGATTTTCTCGCTGTTAATATGTCCGTCTTCGGCACATCGTATCTCGATTCCCGAATATCCCAGTTCTCTGAACAGATCGATCGATCCATAGATATCAAGCTCCGGTGTCCCCATCGTATGTCCGACAAACTTCATAGCAAGCTCCACCAAAAAATCAGCATTGTAGACGTGATACAGTTCATCCCTTGACCGACCCGGCCGTCAAACCTCGCAGCAAGCCTTTCCCGTAAACAACAAAGAAAATCAACATCGGAATCTGAACCAACGTAGCCAGTGCCATCATGATTCCCCAATCCACCATCATCTCTCCCTTCATGATGAGATAAAGCCCGGCGGAAACTGTCTTTCGTTGCTCCGAAGTGATAAAGATGAGTGCGTAGAGAAATTCATTCCACGATGTTATCGACCCGAATATCGCGACTGTAGCGATTCCCGGCATCGACAACGGGAGGATGAGTCGAAAATAAATCGTACTATTCAAGGCGCCGTCAATCCGTCCTGATTCGTCGATCTCTTTTGGTATCGTCTCGAAGTATGAGTACAGTAACAGCAAAGCGAACGGTAGAGAAAATGTCGTG
>CAYLZA010000455.1:0-3608 GCA_964387575.1 uncultured Spirochaetales bacterium
AAAGTCGTCTATGACAGCTGGTTTCAATGCGGTCCTTCGGTCGGGTGGTCACCCGAAACATATATGTCGTTATTCCTACCGTTGATCCGGCAAGCGATCGAGCTAACGCATTCTTACGATGCATTGTATATCTATCAGGACGACGGGAAGATGATGGATATTATTCCGCACGTGGTCGACGCCGGTGCCGACGTACTGGCAGGTCTCCAACCACCCGACGTGGGCGATGTCGATCTCGCAGAGGTGAAGAAGCAGTACGGGCAAAAAGTCGCGCTGTGCGGCGGTCTCGATCCGTGCTACACCTTCGATCGTGGAAACCCGGATCTGGTGCGTGAGGCGGTTCGTACGGCGATTGACGATGCAGCCGAAAACGGAGGATTCGTGCTGAGCACCGGAGAGGCGGTATCACCGGATACACCGGAAGCGTGCCTCACGGCCGCCGTGGAAGCCGCGCGTGAATACGGCATGTACTGAAGCGAACAGCACTCTCGGTTGCCGGCGGTTTGCCGTAGCTTCGCCGGTCGACCCGACGAAGGAGGTCAAGCCGACGGAGATTCGCCGGCTCGTGGTTTTACGAAAAACGACAGGATCACGCCTGCCAACGCCGGCGCCGTCGCAACACCGAAAGCGGTATTCACTCCGTAGATCAAATCGGAAAGCTCCGCCCCCGGGCCGCTATCGAGGGCGGCCATGGTCATAACTGTCACGAGAATCGCGGTCCCGATCGAAGCCGAAACCTGACGCATCGTATTATTCATCGCCGTACCGTGCGGGATGAGATCGAGCTCGAGCTGGTTGAGCCCCTCGGTCGTAATCGGCATAAGGACCAACGCGATTCCGAGCATCCTGAAACCGAAGACAACCGCCAGATAGAGAAATGTAGTTTCGACCGAAAGACGCGTAAACAAATAGGTCGTTATCGTAACGATCGACAATCCGGTAATCGCAAGCGGTCGTGCACCGATTTTGTCGTATATCCGGCCCGCGATCGGCGAAGTAATACCCATCAGCACGGCACCGGGCATGATCATCATCCCCACCGCAGTAGCACGTGTGAATATCGGGTTTTTGAACACGCGAAACTCGAGAATCGGCTGATCGAGTTTGAGCTGCCGCAGAATGAATCCGGTTAGCATGACGGTACCGACCAAAAGCGCCGCTATGACGCGAATATTCGACCATCCCACATTACCGGCTGTGCTGAATCCGTAGAGAAGTCCGCCGAAACCGAGGATCGACAAACCGATCGAAGGGAAATCGACTCGCGGGAACGTTCTTTTCGTCACATTCTGAAGCACCAGGTACGCCACCCCCATGTCGATCAACGCAATCGGAATTATCACGCCGTTGACAAGCATGAAAATCGTCGTAACCCACTGCCCGGTGTTTTCCGAACGACTGAAAACCTGCATTATGCGCGGCGTTGCGGTAGCGAGGAGCGTCTGGTTGAGGATCGATATAAAAGCACCTGCAAGGAGGACGGCGATCAGCGGCACCGGCCGGATTCGCCGGTTTTGTTCGCGCTGTTCGTGGCGTTCCCCCCGGGTGTGGTTCATAGTATCGGAGAAAGCTATACATAACGGGGGCGGGGGCTTACGGTGCTGCTGAAGCCGCGGAGAACCGGACAAACCATGAAAGGCACAGCCGAGTTTTGATACCGCTAATAACCAATCTTCGTCGCTAACGCCTCGTGGTACCCCAATATCGTCGTGCGTTCGGAGGGTGAAGCCATGTTCTATGAGCCGCGAGCTTAATCGCTTCCCAACGTTTTCGTCGACGAATAGCGGTGGTATCATGGCACAAGAAGAACAGCCCATTGACAACACCCCCGTTCACACATACCTTAATGGACGTCTGAAAAGCCGATTGGAATCGCCGGCGTGATGAAATTGGTAGACGTGCCAGACTCAAAATCTGGTGAGGGTAACCTCGTGTGGGTTCGAGTCCCACCGCCGGCAAGCGAGGACTTCTATCGATCCGGTCGTAAAAAAGCAGGTGGACGGGGCAACCGCCTACTTCACCATCCAATGGTCGCGTTTGACCAAGGCCGATAAGTACACGATCATACGGTCGGTGCCTGCCGAAGCGGGGATTTTCGAGCTCTACTATATGGACGCGAAAAAAAAGCTCAACCTGCTCAGAGTTTCCCGCGTCTGGTACGGGGGGCTTAGAAGCAGGCTTCGTCGTCTGACCGACCCTGCAATAGAAGAAGATCCCATCAAACGCAAAATCCTCGAGGAGCTCGATTGCTATTACCGTTATTCGATCATCCGATCGCGGGACGACATGCAGGATATTCTCTACTTTTTCGCCTCACGCCATAAACCCGGCGATGACTCGGTACCGCATTCGGGACGGTACGAAGAGATCTATGTCCAGGAAAAATCGCCCGACAAAATCGTGACGATATAGTCTGACCACACACCGCCGTTCAGGCGCGGTGTGTGGTCAGACTAGAAACTGGTAACGATCAGGCTGTATTCGCCGCCGAAGACCTGATCGCCTTCAACCTGGTTTATCCGGATATAATAGGTTCCCCGCTGGAGCACCCGTTCGATCCGGGCATTGTAATTGTTACCACTATCGTCGTCGGTTGCAATTTCATTCCCGAGCCTGTCGAATATCGTCAGGTACGTATCTATTTCTCCGGAGGTGCGAATCTCTACGGTGGTTGTCTCCTGAAGCGTAAATGTCGCCCAATCAACTTCATTGGCGGGAGTGAAATTACGCATCTGCCGTTCGTCTTCGATGTCGATCGGTTTCGCCGCTTCACGCTCGTTGTCAGGCTCCCATTGATCGGGCTCAGCCTCGAGCAGACGTACCCCGATCCTGTATTCGCCTTGATCGGTTCCGTCGTAGTGTCTGACTTTGAAGAAGTATCGCCCGGATTCCTGGAGATAGACATCGATTCTGCCGTTCTCTCCCTGTCCGCCGTCGTCATTATCGAGCATCAGAGCTCCTCTCGAGGAATAGAGCTCGAGATAGGTGTCGAGCTCTCCGGTAGTTTCGATGCTCACCACAGTATTATCGTCGAGGTCTCGCTCGAGATCGAACGCATACCAATCTTCGTCCGACCCGGGCATGATAAAACCGGTCAGCGGTTCCCCGTTTACCTCGATATTGGTCGCCTGATCACGCGTATCGTTCGGCTCGGTGGGATCTCCGGCGAATGGCTCGGTCTCGGTAAATATCGTATATGCACCGACAACCGATTGATCAAATCCGCGAACCTTAGCCCAGAAACGCTGCCCGTTTCTCGCGGTCATCGTTACAACCGCATTTGCATCGGTGGAATCATCGTTCTCAGCAACGAGTGCACCCGGTTCATCAGGTCCGTACAACTCGATATAGGTGTCGGTGGTTCCACGCGTTCCGACCGTAAGCAGCCCGTCACCCTCTAATCCGGTAACCTCAATGGTGAACCAGTCTTCGTCACCTTCGGGAGAAAGGCTTCTGCCGTCGAGCAGATCATCAGATCCGAGAGAATACGGATTTTCACGTGAATCGGGCTCATACGGATCGATGCCTGCTGATCCTGTCGCCTCAGGAGTGCTCAAAAGCGATTCGATCCACGGCGACATGGCAACCCCGCTCTCAAATCCGTCTAT
>CAYLZA010000456.1:0-3607 GCA_964387575.1 uncultured Spirochaetales bacterium
GTATATCTGGCACGGGCCGCATATGATCGGTCTCAATCTCTCTCAGATACTGCGTCCTTATCTCGGAGCCGAAGTCGTCGACAATTTCGCGCACTACTGTCTCGACCGGATCATGAATCTCTTCGCCAAAAAAGAGCACGGGATGATCTTCGAGCTCCTCGACCATGACGGAAATATCGTCGAAAACGATCTCGGAGTCCGGGTCAATCCGGGACACGCGATAGAATCGAGCTGGTTTTGTCTGGAGGAAGCGCTCTATCTGAACGACCGGGAGCGATTCGAAAAAGCCGCCGCATTGTGCGACCGGGCGTATGAGCTCGGGTATGATTCGGATTTCGGAGGAATCCTCGCCTTCGTCGATTATCACGGGAACAAACCGCCCGGAATAGATGAAACGGCAAACGATTGGGATGAACGTTGGGACGACAAAATCTGGTGGGTCCATTCCGAAGCATTATACGCATGTGCGCTCGCCGCATTGGAGCTCGAAAGCAATCGCTGGTTCGACCGGTTTATGAGCCTTCACGACTACTGTAGTCGCTGCTTTGCCGACTTCGAAAACGGTGAATGGTATACGTACCTAAACAGGGACAACACACCGCGGGTGCCCGACAAAGGTACGTGGATCAAATGCGCGTATCACATTCCGAGAAATCTGCTCAAGCTCGTTTTGCTGCTCGAGCGACGGTAATTTCCGGGACCGCGGCAGGTGCGGGCGAGGCGCCGCGGTCACCGGGTATGCCGGCCGCGCGCTAACAATCCTCTTCGGCGATCTCGTATGTAACCGATGTCAGCGGGGCTTTGAGATTGTCGAGTACCTTCTCGAGAAGCACCCCGTCTCGTCTCGGTATATCGTACCCGTAGCTCGCCTTTATGCAGATCGTAACGAACTGGACCGCTCTGTCGAGCGCGATCGGAAGGCTGTCGCCCTGGAGTAAACCACCGAGAACGACACTGGCAAACGCGTCTCCGGTTCCCGGATAATATGCGGGGATATAGGTGCAGTTAACCCGCCAGAACCGGTGATCGTTCCTGTTGTATGCCATCACGGACGAGACGTTGCTGCCTTGTTGTCTCGGTACGCTCGTTATGATCACGATCTCCGGCCCCATATCGGAGAGCCTCACAAGGCGGTCACGGAGCTCCTGATCCGAGATCGTTGTTTCGTACTCCTTATCGAGAAGAAACGAGGCTTCGGTAAAATTGGGAGTAATGATCGTGGCTTTTTCTATCAGCTTTCGCATTCCCTCGACGAGCCGTGTATCTATCGGTGTGTAGAGATGTCCGTCGTCACCCATCACCGGATCGACCTGTACGATCTGATTCTCTCTCGCAAAATCAGTAATAAAATCCGATACGATGTCGATTTGCTCATACGAACCGAGAAATCCGCTGTATATGGCATCGAAATAGAGATCGAGCGATTTCCAATGCGAAATGAGATCGTTCAGTTGATCGGTAAGATCGACGATGTGATAGTTCTTGAATCCTCCGGTATGGGTCGAAAGGACCGCCGTCGGTAACGGACACACCTGTACCCCCAGGGTCGACAAAATCGGGATTATTACGGTAAGAGAGGCGCGCCCGAAACCGGACAGATCGTGAATTGCAGCGATCCGCGGAAGCGGAGAACCGTGTTTTTTTTCATCGGTTGCTTTTGCCGAGCTCATGCGTTTCTGCCGCAACAATGCTTGAGCTTCTTTCCGCTTCCGCATGGGCACGGATCGTTACGACCGACCTTTCCTGCAGGTCTGCGTCCGGAGGCAGCGGATTTCGCCGCGTTTCCCGCGGCTCCCCCGTTTCCACGACCGTCCGCCGTTTGTTCGACATCATCCCGGTTCGTCGATGATTTATTGCCGTTTCGAGGACTCCTTGAGTCCGAGCGGTTTTTCCCGGCGCCGAACGACGGATCTCTCCCGTCGGCAAGCTCGTACATGATATCGGCGGGTGCCCGTCGTTGATTCAATAGCGCGACCATCCGACGCATATACGGATCGACATGTTTGAAAAATCGATAGTATCCGTCACACAAATAGTTGAGCCCGAGCTCTCCGTCTTCGGTTGTACGAAATCTGTTTTTGGGGCAACCGCCGTGACAGATGAACAAAACATCACACTCCCTGCATTGACGCGGAAGCCCGGTCCACTTCAAGTGACCGAGATTGGTCACCGCCGGTTGTTTGACGATTTTTTCCACCGGATCGGTCATTATGTTCCCCAGACGGTGGTCGGGATACACAAAATGATCACACGAGTACACATCGCCGTTATGCTCGATAATCATCGCGTTGCCGCACATCCTGGAGAAATTGCAGAGCGGCGGATTCTGGCCGGCCCATGCGGCGAGCGATACGTCAAACAGCTGAACGAAGATCTTTCCGATATCGTTACGCACCCATGAATCAAAGATCGATACAAGAAAATCACCGTACTCTTTCGGATCAACCGACCATTCGGTAACCTCGGTCGATTCCTCCCTCGCACCGGGTCTCGGCTCGGTAAACTGCAATCCGACCGATCTGGTTCTTTCATCAGGTATTCGTTCGACGATCGGGATGAACTGCATGAACACGGTACCGGTGTTTTTGAGAAACTCGTAGACCTGAAGCGGATTTCTCGCAACCTCAGGTGTGACGCTCGTAAGCGTATTGAAGCTGACGTTCCACTTTTTCAACATTCGTAGTGCGTTGCGCACTTTTCGAAATGTCGGTGCTTGTCCCCGATCAATGCGATAACGGTCGTGAATCGGCGCGGGACCATCGATACTGAGTCCCACGAGAAACTTGTTTTCGGCGAGAAACTCACACCACTCCTCGTTGATCATCAGACCGTTCGTCTGAAGCGAATTCGTGATGTTTTTTTGGCCTTCGTATTTCTTCTGTAGCTCCACGACCTTTCGGAAGAACGCGAGTCCCATGAGGGTCGGTTCGCCTCCTTGCCAGGCGAAGTTTACTTCGTATGTCGGTTGAGCCTCGATATACTTCTGCACATACGCCTCGAGCACCTCCTCGCTCATACGGTGGCGACGCCCCTCATCGAAGAGCGCCTCTTTTTCGGTATAGAAACAGTATCTGCACCGCATGTTGCAGTCGGGACCCGCCGGTTTCGCCATTAGATGGAACGGTCGTATCTGCGTACGCCGATTGAGTGTCGTATATAGTTGACTGGGTGATTGATTGGATTCGGTTTTCACAACATATGTATTTTACGATATTAGGGCGGTGTTGGGCAAATCCCGTCACCGGTCAGGACCCTGACCACTATCAAGTGGTCGGGTCGTTGAAATCGCACCCGGGTGCTTCGATGTTATTGACACGAAAAGGTCTACTCGGCCTACTGTGAGGTATGAACCGAGCTGAAGTCATAGCACAAACATCGCTGGATCTACTCGAAAATCCGGGGATCAAGATCGAACATGATGCGATATGCGATTTGCTTGCAAAGAACGGCGGCCGTCGTGACGGTGAATCGAATATCGTTCGCTTTCCTCGGGAAATGGTATCGGAATATCTCGAGCTCTGCCCCCGCACTGTTTTGTACGCCGATCGACGGGGTACCGGGAAGGTTCTCGATCCGAAAAACACGTTCGCGAGCGATGACGGCGCCG
>CAYLZA010000457.1:0-3587 GCA_964387575.1 uncultured Spirochaetales bacterium
AGGCGATACATCAGCCGGCGGTAACCGCGAAGTATCTGTGCAATAATCGTGGCCATGCTGGGGCGATTCTATCGTTACCGGACCATTTGGACAATGGATTACTTTTAGTATATTTACGTACTGACCGATATTTATATTCGTGGAGCAGAATTGTAAGGCACGGTTTATTCTGATAATCTGCAAAGTAGGATAATGCGAAGATATGTCTCCCAAAGCCGTAAACTATAAAGCGAATTCGGTCGTTTACTTCAAAGGTGATATAAACGAACGAGTCTACATCCTGAAATCCGGCCGTGTCGTGCTGAAGTATAACGACATCGAGACAGGTCAGGAAATGCAGGATGTTATACAAACCGGCGAGTTTTTTGGTGTAAAGTCGGCTCTCGGTAAATACCCTCGTGAGGAAACTGCAATAGTTCTTCAGAACTCAGCCATGGTGAGATTCACCGTTCCCGAGTTTGAAGAAGTTGCAATGAAAAACACCCGTATCATTATGAAGATGCTCAAGGTGTTTTCTAATCAACTCAGACGGATACATAAGCAGGTTAGAAACCTTATTTCGACCGGGGAGCAGGCGAATCCGGAGACGGGGCTATTCAGTATCGGCCAATACTATTTGAACTCGAAAAAATACGCTCAGGCGCTTTATGCATTTCGAAGGTATTTGACGTACTATCCATCCGGTCAGTATGCAACTGAAGCCAATGAGCATGTTCAACTGTGCGAAAAATACGTAAAGCACGGAGCGAGGGGAGCAGGGGGTAGCACCGGCGCCGGTGGGGCGAGCGCTACCGCGTCAAGCGGTTCGGGAGCCGGAGGCGGAACCGGTGGTTCGGAGCAGAACACATCGATGTCCGGTACCGCGAAGGCGTACTACAACGCGGTCAGTCTCTTCAGTCAGCAGAAGTACGAAGACGCACTCAAGGAATTCAAGAAAATCGTCAACGAAGGTCAGGATCAGGAATATGCGATCAAATCGCTATTCGAGATCGGTCGGTGTTTATATTCACTGGAACGTTACGATGAATGCATCAAGCACTATACTACGATGATAAAACGATACCCGAAGCATCCGGATCTTACCGATGCGCTCTACTATATCGGAAGCTCATACGAAAAAAACGGGGAAACCGCCAAGGCCGGAAGCTTCTACAAGAAGATTCTCTCAATGGCCGATGAGTCGAAACCCGTTCACCGAAAAGCCAAGAAAGCGCTTCGCGCGATGGAGGACAACTAGACATGGCACTGGACATGTCGATGTTCGAACGTTTTGCCGTCACATTCGAGGCGGGAGATATCATTTTTTGTGAATACGAGCCCGGTGATACGTTTTACCTGATACAATCCGGGCGGGTTCAAATTGTAAAGATCATGGACGATATCGAAAAAAATATCGATATACTTCATCCGGGCGAAATCTTCGGTGAAATGGCGATTCTCGAGGAAGCACCGCGGAGCGCATCGGCCATCGCGCTCGATCCGGTGAAAGCACTGGAGTTTAATAGGGAAAACTTCGAAGTCTTGATGATGGGTAATCCTCAAATCGCACTCAAGCTTCTCAAGTTGTTTACAAAAAGGATTTACGATCAGAAACGCCGATTTCTTATTCTCACACTCGAAGATGTTCAGGCGCGTGTCGCCGACGTATTTTTAATGCTCGACGAGGCCAATCCCGCGCCTGCCGATGAAGCGACCGATACGCGAGAATTCAACACGACCGTAGACGACATCGCCCACTGGGCCGGGATGTCTCCCGAGAAATGCCGGGAGATTCTCAATCACTTTGCATCACAACGACGTATTGAGATGTATCAAAACAAAATCGTTGTTCAAAACATCAACGATTTTCATCGCTTCGTACAGTCGAGAAGGAACTCTCAGAAGAGCGAATAATACGGCCCGATAACTCTATTCCTGCTTGAGAACAAAATAGAAACCGGGATTCCACGCTTGACATATCAGATATGTGTCGCCGTTAAAATGGTGCCACACGGCATTGTGAATATGAGCGGCTTGAGATCTGAAGGAAGCTCGATTGTCTCCTGCGTGGTAAGATCGGCGCTGACTCGAAGTAATCCATGCCCGGGCATACCGTAATACACCTCACCGTGACCCGGCCGTTTATCGACCGCGAACCCACCGTGAAGTTTTTCTTCCTGCGACCGTGCAGCCGACGGAAGGGTTCGAAGATCCTCCGCATACGAGAACTCGAATGGCTGATTCCCTGTTTTTTTCATTGGTGCCTCCTGCAACTCGGTACGTTAAGGATAACAAAAATACTCAAGAATCACCGCTGCGCCTACCTCGGTGAGATGGCTTTTACGGGCGGGCGGGAGTACCGTCGGGACGACGTGTCTGCGTCCATTCGACTATAGAGTTGTCACAGGGATATTGTGCTGCCAGATTTTCGTCGATATCGATTCCGAGTCCGGGACCGTCGTTGGCGTACATATAGCCCCCTTCAACTACCGGAGTTCCGGGAAACATCTCGTAGACTATTTCGGGAAATCTGCACCATTCCTGGACACCGAAGTTCGGCGCCCACAGATCGAGGTGTAGATTGGCGGCATGGCCGACCGGAGAGACATCTCCAGGGCCGTGCCAGGCCGTACGAATTCCGAATTGATGCGTATATGAGACTACATGCCGTGCGGGAGTAATCCCGCCGATCTGGCTGATATGCATACGAATAAAATCGATTTGCTTTTCGGCGACGAGCTGTTTCCATTCTGCAGGATTGTTAAACAACTCTCCCATAGCTATCGGCGTCGATGTTGCCGATCTGAGCCGGCCGAACCAATCGATATCCTCCGGCGCAAGGGGATCTTCGAGAAAATAGAGCTTGAAGTCTTCGAGCTCTTTTGCGAACTGTATTGCCTCCGCCGGATACAATCGCTCGTGAATATCGTGGAGAAGCTCGATCTCGCTACCGATCAGGCTTCGGACATAGCCTATCGTTTCGATGACGGATCGTGTATATGAGCCGGGATCGTAATACACTCCGTCGGGAGATCCAACGGGCTTTCGAATATCCGATTCCGCCCCACCGTATCCGTTTCGTTGAATACGAACAAAGCGATATCCTTCATCAACAAATCTCGAAACAGTTTCACCGACTGCTTCGGCCGTCGAACCGTTTGCGTGAACATATACCTGAGCGCCGGTTCTGCATCTGCCGCCGAATAATTGATAAACAGGCATTCCCGCCTGTTTGCCCTTGATGTCCCACAGAGCCATATCGACGCCGGAAACGGCGTTGTTGAGAACCGGTCCGTTTCGCCAGTACCCGTTTACCGTCATCAGATGAAACAGATCCTCGATTTGAGACACATCTTTCCCGATGAGGAGCGGTTTGAGATGCTCCTCGATCGCCGAGATAACCGGAAGATGCCGCTGTGTAAACGTAGCGCATCCGAGACCGTGTAACCCGGGCTCGCTCGTTTCAACCTTGACGACGATGAGTCGTGATCCTGCAGGCTGGGTTGCTATTGTTTTAATATTACGAATCGTTGTTGCCATATATTCCACCGCTCTCGATATCTCTTCGTCAGACCGGCGCCGTTCTCGGAGAGAGCTGTGCAGTCAAT
>CAYLZA010000458.1:0-3584 GCA_964387575.1 uncultured Spirochaetales bacterium
GTCGTCCGGATCATCGCCGGGCATATCACGGACAAGTACCACGACCCGGCGGTAGTGGTCGTCGACAACGCGAGACGATACGCGGTCAGCTTGCTCTCAGGCCACGAGGGCGGCGCAAACCTGCTGGCCTACGAGGTGGCCCGCGCCACCGGCGCGCAACCGGTGGTAACAACCGCAACGGAAGCAACCAAGCGATTCGTCGTCGGCGTCGGATGCCGGAAAGACATCGCCGCGGACGCCGTCGTCCGGGCGATTGAAACCGTGCTCGAGGAGCTATCGGTCTCCGTGCAGGAGGTCAGGGTCGCCGCATCGATCGATATCAAGCGCCGCGAGCGTGGGCTCCTCGAAGGCTCTCGCCGTCTGGATCTTCCGATCGAGTTTGTGTCGACCGCCAGGGTCCAACGATTCTGCGGCGAAGGAATCGGCTCCAGGGCCGCCGAACGCCACCTTGGAGTCAAAGGAGTATGCGAACCATGTGCACTGCTCACCGCGAAGGGGGGCACCCTTCTGCAGGAAAAACGGGCGATCGACGGAGTGACCGTAGCGGTCGCGGTGGAGGAGACGTCGGAACCGGCGTAGTGAAGATCATCGGTCTCGGTCCCGGGAACCGCGAGCATCTCACGCCAAGGGCTCTCGAGGCGATACGGAACTCGGAGGTCGTCGTCGGGTACACCCTCTATCTTTCGATGATCGAGGATCTCGTCGAAGGGAAGGAGGTGGTGTCTTCGGGCATGCGAAAAGAGATCGACCGGGCACAGGCCGGCATCGAGCGCGCCCGCCGGGGCCGTTCCGTCTGCGTCGTCTCCAGCGGAGATCCAGGGATCTACGGGATGGCGGGTCTCGTCCTCCAGCTCCTGACCGACGAAGACCTTCATGCCCTGACCGTGGAAGTAATCCCGGGGGTAACCGCCGCCGGCATGGGAGCGGCGCTCCTCGGTGCGCCGCTCATGCACGACTTCTGCGTGGTCTCACTAAGCGACCTGTTGACCGACCTCGATCTCATTCTCAAGCGAATCGAATACGCCTGCCTCGGAGACTTTGTCCTGGTGCTGTACAATCCGAAGGGGAAAAGGCGGGTCCAGCCGCTTCGGAGAACGCACGCGACGCTCATGCAACACAGGAAACCCGATACGCCCGTCGGGATCGTCCGCGACGCCGGCCGCGACGGTGAGTGGGTACGGATAGCGACGGTCGGAACCCTGCTCGAGCACGAGTTGGAGATCGACATGAAAACCACGATCATTGTGGGCAATTCGCAAACAAAGAGACGGGGGGATCTGCTCGTCACGCCGCGAGGATATCACATCGAGGATGCAAGACATTCACCACGGGAACCAGCACGACTTGAGGGCAATTCGGCGGAGGAGAGCGGATGAGGACGTTTTTCGTGGTGGGTATGGGACCCGGGTCGCCGGACTATCTGATTCGGGAGGCGGAACGTACCATAGAAGCGGCGGACACGCTCATTGGAGCCGATCGTCATCTCGAGCGATACCGGGACGGAGGAAAACGGCTGGTTCGCTTCTCCGAAGTGCTCCCACGCATCCGGGAAGCAATTGACGAGGAGCGAGCCGAGCACACCGTGGCGATCCTCGTCTCCGGAGACCCGGGGTGGTACAGCCTCCTCGGCCGGATATCGAAGCTCTTCGCACCATCGGAGTACTGGATCATCCCTGGTGTATCGACCGTTCAGCTCGCCTTCGCCCGGCTCGGCATGTGCCGTGAAGACGCGATAGTCGTGAGCGTCCACGGCCGAGAGATCGCAGCCATCCTTCCCGCGATCAGGCCGGACCGGCCGGCTCTCGTGCTGACCGACCGAAAACGGACGCCCGGCGTCGTCGCGAAGAAGGCACTCGAGGCGGGAATGGAGAACCGGTCAGCGTGGGTCCTGGAGCGACTCTCCTATTCGGACGAGCGGATCACCAAGACTTCACTCGAGGAGCTACCGACTCAGGAGTTCGACTCGCTCTGCGTGCTCGTGCTGGCACCCTTCTCCAGTTCGTGAAGCCACTCCTCGAGGTTCGTGTAACCGTCTCCGTCGTCGTCGCCGGACGGCGGGCACCTGCCTGGGCAAGCACGGTGTCGAGCAGCTGATACGTCGCGAGTGATCCCCGATGAGGAGCCCTTTCGAATTCTTACCTTTGGGATGAAGCGATCTGCTCAGATTCTCGGCGATGATGCACCGTGAAAAGGTGACGTCGCTCACTGCCTCGACCCGCCGGAGTGTCGGTCCCGAAACCGACGGCACCGGGGAATACGGGAAGCTCGCCTGTGAGGTCACGATGATCGTCGAAAGAAGCTTGCACGCGCGGAACCAATCTGCAGGAACACACGAGGATGAACCAGAACAGCAGACCACCGAAGAACGTGAGAAGGCTTCCCGCCGTCGGTCGCCGATCTGGACAGCTGTGATCGAGGAAGTAGTCATCCATGGCGAGAGCCTGCACCACCTGAGACTTCGTCGCAAGTGGGTCCCGTTCCTCCCTCCCATGTCGCCACCGACACGCGCACGATTATTCCGTTCAGAATCAAGAAACGACATCCACAACGCTATTGATTGAGAAATCCAACCGGATTTTGTTTTCATAGATAGGCATCATTGCAGCACCGATACGCCATATTCACCAAACGCCCGATCGGAAGTCACTACGGGCAACGTCAACGTTAACGCCGTCGCAATGATGAATCTGTCACACGGATCTCGGTGAAACGAGGGCAATAGCGCGGCTTTTGTGCAGATTTCGATCGAAAGCGGGATAACAGAGATATCGTGTTGAATTATTACGATGTCAAGCCAATCTCCGGGCTGCGCCGGAAGTCGCAGTTTTCCGGCATTCCACTTCAGCGCAATTTCAAATGCCGATATCGATGAGATATACACAGCCGATGCCGCATCGATTTTTACCAGCGTGGGGCGACTAAGTTTTCCACCGCCTTGGGACAGCCAGAGCAGACCGCATGTATCGAGTATCATTTAGCCGATCTCCCCCCATTCATCTTCATTCAGCGGTTCGGTCGGATCGTAGTTTATATCTATGTTTTTCATAAGCGGATGGGGCTCGATGCGCCCATGCCTTTGCTCGTGAAGGACGATATCCGCAATAGGTTTACCGTTTTTACATATGACGATTGTTTCCCCGGTCCTTTGGACTTCCGATAGTATTTGAGATAATTTCGCCTTGGCAATAGAAATGTTGTACGTTTTCATACTGTTAGACTATATGGTCTGAGCTAGTTGGTCAATAATCGAGGAAATTGTACGCACGGCATCAAGTAGACTGATAGGAGATCGGCCGGCTACGCCCGTATTCCGCTCTTTGCCGATGCATGTTTACTGGCACCAATTCTGTGGAATCTGCTTGTGATGGGGTGCCTCTCCTTCTACCGGCACCAGCGGTTGCGTCTCCAGACGAGATTCCACAAAATTCAGAGCAGTAACCGCACCTAAACGTCGAATCTATCCGACAGAATGATGGAAGTCCTGTCCGGGCAGTCAAGGGCAAATCGGTGCAAGAATATGCGATTTTGGGGAGCACGGTATTTTCGCTTCGCGAAAAACCTGAGGAGGACGAGAGATGTATTCG
>CAYLZA010000459.1:0-3581 GCA_964387575.1 uncultured Spirochaetales bacterium
GCCGAAGAGGTACTCATGGAGTACTACCGGCGGACGACCGAAACGGTTCGTGAAATCGCACCGGAAATGCCGGTTTTCCACAATTCGGGTCATGTAACGCGGGGGAGACGGGAGATCCTTGCGTATTTCAGCCATCTCGAGCTCGAATCGCTTCCGACCGGAGGATGGGGATACGATCATTTTCCGCTGTCGGCGCGGTATGCAACCGGGCTCGGGCTCGATGTGCTCGGTATGACCGGTAAGTTTCACACGACCTGGGGTGAGTTCGGAGGGTATAAACACCCGAATGCCTTGCGCTATGAGTGTGCGGCGATGCTCGCCTACGGATCGAAATGCAGCATCGGTGATCAGCTGCATCCTTCGGGTACGATGGATGAAACCACATATGCGCTTATAGGAAAGGCGTACGCAGAAGTCGAAGAGAAAGAGCCCTATTGTCGAGGGGCGGAAAACATCGCCGAAGTCGGACTGCTCTCGAGCGAGGCGATCAACGGGATCGAGCAACACGGGCGCAATAATCCCGCCGATATCGGCGCAGCCAGGATGCTTCTCGAAGAGCATATCCTGTTCGATGTTCTCGATGCGCAATCGGACTTCAATCGATATGCCGTTTTGATTCTGCCCGACGACATCATCGTAAACGAGCCTGTCGCGGCAAAACTCTCCGCCTACCGCGCAAACGGTGGAAAGCTCTTTGTTACCGGTTCGAGCGGTGCCGCCGGGAAGTCGGCCGGCGGACAAGCGAGCGGTGGGGGCGCAGCAAGCGGTGGTGGTGCAGCAAGCGCCGGAGGTGCTGCAGGTGGCCGGGCCGGTGGATTTCTTCTCGATATCGATGCGGTGTGGGAAGGAGAAAGCGAATATCAGCCCGACTATGTGTTACCCGCTGAGAATGTCAGACCAGAGTTCATCAGCTCACCGCTCGTCATGTATCTGAAATCCCAACGGATTCGCGCGGGAGAGGAAGCGGAATCGCTCGGGCAGGTCTTCGATCCCTATTTCAATCGTGACTTCGATCATTTTTGCAGCCATCAACACGCTCCTCCCAAACCGGAGCCTTCCGGGTACGATGCGGGCGTGGCATCTCCTGGAATCGTCTATCTTGCGCATCCGGTTTTTTCGATCTATCGATATCTCGGTGCGGTTGCCTACAGACGGTATATCGCAAAAGCCGTCGGACTTCTGCTCGGGGATACCCGGGTGGTAGAAACAAACCTGCCTTCATCGGCGAGGGTTTCTCTTACGCATCAGCCGGAGGAGAAACGGTATGTGCTCCATGTGCTGTTTGCGCAACCGGCGGCACAGGGAGGAAGGGCGACGCTGTCGGATAAAGGCCATGTGGCATCGAGTAGCGATGTCGGCGTCATCGAGGATATTGTGCCGCTCCGTGACGTCGATATTACCGTCAGGCTTCCGGAGAAGATAAAACGGGCGACACTGGTACCGGAGTCGGTAGATATCGATATTACCGGTGACGGCGATGGTGTGCGTCTTTCGGTGGATGAGGTCGACTGTCACCGGATGATAGCCTTACATTACTAACTATGAACGTACAGGAGCAGTTGTTACAGGAACGAATTGATCCATCTCTCGTGGATCCGAAGCTGAGCGAGCTTGCGCGGCGTGCATTGAAAACCGATGTAACCACACATGGGTATCGTGTGCTGACCGGCGGATGCTGGAATCGGGTGATAGCGGTCGGGCTCGATGGATACGAAGATGCGGATGAGGTGGTTTTCAAGATCAGCCCGAAGGAAGACGACGCCGGGATACGGCGGGAATACGACGTGCTGCGGTACTTCAACGAGAACACGGAAATGCCTGTTCCCGAACCGCTTCTGTTCGAAGGGTCGGGGGAAACGATCCCCGGAACATTGTTGATCATGCGTAAGCTGCCGGGTGAAGTGATGCACCAGTGTTTTCATCTTCTTTCGAGAGACCATCGGGAACGTATTACGCGAAGTATTGCGGGTTACGTCAGAGACCTGCATGAAAAAACCGAACGGGGATTTGGTGGTGTAGAGCTCGAACCGGAGAAGCGTCACAAACGATGGGCGGATTTCTGGCTGCCGCGATTCGATTCGGTTATGGAGGAAGTATCGGGCGGGGATTATATCTCGAGTACCATGTTGTCACGGATTCATGAGCTCCGTCCGAAGTTCGGTGACGTCCTCGATATCGGCGAAAAAAGCACGTTGACGCACTACGATATCTGGTCGGGAAACGTCATGATCGATACCGAGGCCTCTCCTCCGGAAGTCTCCGGTTTTATCGATGTGCCCGGGATATTTGCCGACTACGCCCGCGAGATAAGCTTTATGGTGATGTTCGGCGTGGCGGATGAGCGATTCTTCGATATCTACCGGGAACGTCATTCGCTCGACGCGGGATTCCTTGTGCGGCTTCATATGTACAATTTGAAGATGCATATAAAGCATATTACGATGTACCCGAGGGAGCTCTACTATCGTCGAGGGGCTGAGGAGTGTCTCGCATATATTCAGAAACATCTCGGGTGAATTCGGACAACGATCAAGCGGCTCGCGGCGGCCATGATTCATCGGAACGGCCGGATACGGCCGAATTCCCGGCTCGCATTCCATCGTATATACGAAATCTTCTGGAGAAAAATCCTGATCACGGTTTCAGAAAGCAGGTCATCCCGTCGGCGGAGGAGCGCAACAGAAAGCCCTATGAGCTTGCCGATCCGCTCGGCGAATCCCGATTCTCGCCGGTACCGAGACTCGTTCATCGGTATCCGAATCGGGCACTTCTCCTGGTAACAGATACGTGCGCGCTTCATTGCAGATTCTGTTTCAGACGGAACAGTTTCACCGCCCGGGGTATCGGCACGGTGAGCGATGAAGATCTCGACCGTGTGTGCAGCTATCTTGCGGAGCATCGGGAAATGGAAGAGCTCCTTTTGTCGGGAGGCGATCCGCTCATGGTAGGTGACCGGGCGCTCGAATCGGTGATCGGGAAGATCCGTTCGGTTCGCAGTGACATTGTTTTGCGGCTTTGCACCAGGATACCTGTGGCACATCCGGCGAGAGTTACTCACGATCTGTGCGCGATGCTTCGCAGAAACCAACCGGTATGGGCGGTGGTGCATTGCAATCACCCGGACGAGCTCACCCGCCAATCGATCGACGCCATAGGGGGTTTCGTCGATTCAGGAATCCCCGTCGTCAGTCAGACCGTCCTGCTCGCAGGTGTGAACGATTCGGCGGAGATGCTTTCGCGGCTGTTCCAACGTCTTCTCTCGATTCGTGTAAAACCGTATCAGCTGTTTCAGACCGATCTCGCTCCGGGTATATCGCATTTCCGGGTGCCGATCCGACGAGGACTCGAGATCGTCGCCGCGCTCAGGAAACGGATCTCGAATCTGGCAATGCCGTTGTATTCTCTCGATCTTCCCGGTGGCGGTGGAAAAATACCGCTCGATGAATCGGTGCTCGAAACTCAATCGGGTGAATGGTACGAGCTTACTTCCCCACACGAAACGGATCATGAGCACGTCGTCTATCGCTATCCGGCCGATAGTGAAACCGAAATCGAGCCGGGGGAACCGGACGGGTGAGAGC
>CAYLZA010000460.1:0-3581 GCA_964387575.1 uncultured Spirochaetales bacterium
GGGCAATGAACGATCCCTTTTTCGGGCACAATCAACCCTGCGATGATTCTCAGCAATGTCGTTTTGCCGATCCCCGAGTCTCCGTAAATCACCGCAATTTGATTCCGGTCCACTCGAAGATTGATACCGCTGATCAACGGTGCCGCGCGGGCGTAGGAGAATGAAACACCCTGGAGCTCAACTGCACGTTCGGGAACCGGGTGCGTAAACCGTTCGCGAAGCTCGATTGCTTCCGGATCGGAAGCCGAAGCTTTTTGAGCTTCGAAAAACCGGATTTTTCTTCTCCGCCGAGAGATAGCTCGTGAAACTGAAGCTATATGAGCCGGGATTCTATCGGTAAGCAGTATTATGAGAATGAGCAGCAGCGCCCAGGCAAACAAACGGCGGACCTGAAAAGCCTGATACGCGCTCTGAATCTGGAAACCGATCCCGTCATTCGCGCCGAAATATTCTGCAACCACCGAAGCCTTGATGCCGAGGGTTACACCGAGTCTGATCGATGCGGCGATAAACGGTTTTAGATGCGGGATAATCAGCTCCCGTATCCGGGCACCGAATCCGGGAGCAAACACATCGAGCATTTCGCCGAGCTCACGCGGAACCGTTTTCGCGCCTTCCGCGATGTTCGTAGCAACGAGGGGAAAACATATAAGTGCGATAACGATAACCGGCGAAGCGCGGCTGAAACCCAATATGAGAATCAGCGGAATTGCCCACAAGATCGGGGGCACTCCCTGCATCAGCAGGATCATCGGACGAAGCATCGCTTCGAGCCGACGTCCAGCCGAAATCAATCCTGCAGCAAGACCGGCCGCAAACGCAAGCAGAAATCCACCGAAAATTCGTATGAGCGTGATGATCAGGTGACGCCAGGTTTGCGCGTTACCAAGAAGCTCGGCCGAATCAACCGCAGTTTGCCACGGTGGCGGTACGAAGTAGAATCCGGCGATGAAAGACCCGGCAACCCAAAGAGCGAAAATCAAACCGATTCCGGCAAGCGCATATGGCTTTGTTGTTTTCATTTCGCTCTCAAGATCCCCTTCCCCGATCGGCCGCACCCGCAATTGTACCGCCGTAACCCCGCGTATGCGACCCGGGCTACCGGCGGCTCACCCACGTTACCGACGTCTCGATGCGCGTCTCGACGGCTTACGGGCTGTGGAAAAAGAAGCTGTCGTTCAAGCTTCCGGTGATAGAGCCGACATTACGTCGGATGATTGCAAAATAGTCGGTAACCGCCGTTCGGTTCTTTTCATACGAAGGAATCCGAAAAACCGTCCGGTTTACCGCTTCCGCGAGCACCTCGGCGGGTCGGCCAAGCAGATCCGCGTATTCGACACCGGCTTGCTCGGGATGTGCAGCAATCCACTCCGACGCATCGCGCCACGCGGCGACAACACCGTCTATCTCCGAACCGCGCGTGCTGATTCTGTCCGCATGCGCAAACAAGCTCACCTCGGGTGCTTCGGGTTCATCGTCTCTCGCTTGGCCCCAGGCTATACGCATTTCGGTAACCCGTTTTAATCCTTTGTTCAAGACGAGATCGGTCGCAATCGGTTCAGGGAGCGGAGACGCATCGACCTTCCCCGACATGAGGCCACCGATGCTTTGGGCAAACGGCAAATACTGAATGGAGACGTCGTCATCCGGAGATAACCCCATGCTTCGGAGTATGTATCTGACCTGGACATCCAGCGGCGCTCCCGGGAAGGGGACCGAAATCGTCTTTCCCTCGAGATCCTCGAATCCGTTTATCGACGGATCCTTTGTAAGGAGTGACGAAACACCCCAAATCCCGGTATTGACCAACATCATCGGCCCACCGTCGAGATGATTCTGCCACCCCATACTCGTGCCGGTTAACAACAACTCGACCTCTCCACGCAACAACAACGCGAGCGCCTGTTGGTGATTGGAAAAAAAACCGACTTCGATCGAAGCACCCGGAACCACATCGTCGGATTCATCCAGTTTTTCCACCACTAAAAGCGGAATCGAAGAAGTGGATTTCGGGACGAGAATCCTGAGTGGTGGTTCTTCCGCCGTTTGAGCAGAAACCGTTATACTCAACAAAAAACATACGAATGCAGGTATCAATACTTCTGTTCGGAACATCATCATATGACCTCGTATTTGCAAAATAAGATCCCTTCGATAGATTACGCCTTTCGCGATAACTCGGGCGGAAAACATATCTATTCGAACGGAAATCGAATAGAACATATGAGACGAAGCTGGTGAAGGTCAAGCAAAGCGACGGGACGCACGAGGGGCCGGTAATTGAGGCTGTGGAAATCGTCGGCCGTCACTTGGGGATTGCGGCAGGTTCTGCTATTGTGCGATCGATACAGGTGCTACCGATGAGTGATATTGTGACAACTTCCAACGATCCTCCGGAGTTTATGACGGCGGACTCGATGTATATCAACGGAGACATTCTTACAATGGATGACGCAAGGTCTACCGTTGAAGCGGTTGCGATACGGGAGGGAATCATCATTGCGACCGGCAAAAACCACGATATAACATCGTTAGCGTCACAAAAAACGAGAATCGTCGATCTGGTGGGCCGAACGGTTGTCCCCGGACTTTACGATCCACACGGTCATTTCCACAATGTCGGAACTCGCGCTCTCTTCTACGTCGATCTGACCTCGCCGCCGACCGGGAGAATCGAATCCCTCGACGATATGCTCGGTATGCTTCGCGAAAGGGCGGCACGTCTGGATCCCGGGCAATGGATCTACGGAAGAGGATATGACGATACACTGATTCGCGAGGGGCGCCACCCCACGGGAGCCGAGCTCGACGCGGTTTCCACTTCTCATCCGATCTGGATAAAACACATCTCAGGCCATTTCGGTGTAGCGAACTCTGCGGCACGCAAGCTCTGCGGTATTACAGCAACAACCCAAAACCCTCCCGGTGGTATTATCAGACGTCTTCCCGGAGGATCCGAGCCGAGCGGCCTTCTCGAAGAGCGTGCTCAACACCTCGTGCAAAACAAACTACCCGATTTTTCCAACGAGGAATGGGCCGCGGGGTTGGGTCGGGCAAGCGATATATATGTCGAGAAAGGAGTCACGACCGCTGTCGTCGCCGGAGGTGACAGCGATCTCATGTATCGATTCCAGACGGCGGTGCGAGACAGGCTGATACAACCGCGTCTGGTATGTATGACCTCACGTCACTCTCCTGAAACCCCGTCGGTCGTCGAACAAAGCGGTCTTCTTTCGGGATTCGGAAACCGGCAGATGCGTCTCGGGGCAGTGAAAATATGGCACGATGGTTCGATACAAGGATACACCGGTTATCTGAGTCGACCGTATCACACACCGTACGAAAATGATCCCGTATATCGCGGATATCCACACAGAAGCCGGGAAGAGCTCGCGGACATGGTCGAGCAGGCTCATGTTTCGGGACGCCAAATCGCCATACACGGTAACGGCGATGCCGCCATTGACGATATCCTCTTTGCCTATGACCGTGCGCTTAAGCGGTTTCCTCGCGACGATGTACGACACCGAATCGAACACGCACAAATGGCGAGAGAGGATCAGCTCGACACAATGGCGAAA
>CAYLZA010000461.1:0-3579 GCA_964387575.1 uncultured Spirochaetales bacterium
CGCCGGCCCCGCATATGACTCGGTACGTCTAACATACGATCGGTATCTCGGATTTGATCTTTTTGAAAAACCTTTTTTCTTCTACGGGGAATTGCAGGGAATGCTAGATGTGTCGAGCAGCAGCTATTCCGAAGAAACAACGATTACCCCGAAGCTCGGCGTCACCGCCGGCGGCGGGGTCGGTCGCCTCTATCCGGTTGCCACATTTGAACGAGCAAAACGATTTCTTTCTATTTTGAATGACGGGGGAACGCTCGACCGAGACGTAACCGAAGAGGAGTATCTCGAGTTGATGTCCATTCTCGCGACGCGTTGGTACGCAGCGGGGAAAACCGATGCAGCGCTGAGCTACCTCATCGAGATAGGTGCAGTAACAGCCAAGCTGGACAGTGAAAAGATAAATCGTCTTGTCGAGTCGATCAGTGCGTCGTACGATTACAAAGAGTCGGGCTCCGATGTGCGGTTCGGAATCAACTATCAGATTCTCACGGGCGATCTCGAGGTCGAAGGTTATATACCTGATCTCAAAGTGTCGTTCGCGTATTCTACAACGATCGATTTAGACAAGCTGACACTCAATCCTTCGTTTTATTTTTATCAACGAGTGTATCCGGGTTTCAGAACGGATTTGTCCGTCTCGTTGTACGCGAATTACACGTTAACATCGGACGTCGTATTTTTCGGAACCGAAACCTTTGGTCTATCGCTTTCGAGTGATTCCGGTACCGGAATATCGAATACGGTATCCGCAGGAGTCAGGTTCAATTACGACATACTCACAAGCGAAGTCCGAGCGACGCTGATGGAAACCACATTTGAATGCACGATCAACATCGGCTTGGCCGGTCGGGGTGTATAGCGATACACGACACGCTTTCGTCCGTGCTCCGACAAGGTGGTTTGACCGACCGCTCGCAGCTGTCGTACACTGCATAGCCGTTATGCGTTATGAATGAATCGAATAGAATTGTATGCGCAACGGTAGATCTGACGGGTCAGATAGAAAGCCGGGTGAAGCGAATAGAGGCCGAGATCAGGTACGCCCGGTTTCTCGCAGAACGATCTCCGGCGAAGAACCGGGATACGGCATCGCTCATAGCGAGAGCCGAATCTCAAGCCGTCGCGGGAATAAGGTCGGGATCGCTCGACGGTGTCGAGCAGGCGATCGCCGAAGCAGAGCGGACGCTTTCTCCGCTGGCCGACGAAGCCAAAAAGAGGACGATATACTGCGTCGGTCATGCGCATATCGATATGAACTGGATGTGGTCGTGGCCCGAAACGGTTTCTGTAACAATCGATACGTTTACGACGGTCCTGGAGCTGCTCGAGGAGTTTCCCCGGTTCGTTTTCAGCCAGAGTCAGGCGAGCGTATATTCGATTATTGAAGATCACCAGCCGGACATGCTCGACTCGATAAAGAGAAAGATCGCGGAGAAGCGATGGGAGGTGACCGCGAGTCACTGGGTCGAGAGCGATAAAAACATAGCCGGCGGCGAAAGCCTTACCAGGCATTTGCTCTACACGAGACGATATGTAAAGGATCTCTTCGATCTGGCACCCGAGGACGTGCAAATCGACTGGGCCCCCGATACATTCGGCCATGCCCATACGGTTCCGAGCTATCTGGTTCGCGGTGGTGTCAGGTACGTCTATCTTCACCGGCCGGGAGTGCACGGTGGATTCGAGCGTCCCGAAGCGTTTCGCTGGAGAGGTCCCGACGGATCGGAAGTGCTGGTTCGAAACGATATGATCCTTGCATACAACGGAGTAATCGGAGACGACATCGCCGACCGATGCCTCATCCCGTTCGAACGTAAGACCGGTCTGCCGTTTGCGATGTTCGTATACGGTGTGGGAGACCACGGCGGCGGACCGACTCGTCGAGATCTGCTCAGGATTTCTGAGATGGCGGAATGGCCGATATTCCCGGAGATCTGGTTTTCCCGTGCCGAGGATTTTTATAAGCGGCTCGACCGGCATCGCGACGATCTTCCGGTCATCGACGACGAGCTGAATTACGAGTTCACCGGTTGTTATACGACTCAGTCGTTGATCAAGAAGGCCAACCGATTCGGTGAGAGGAATCTCGAATCGCTCGAGACCGCGGCGGTTGCAGCCGGCATCACCACCGGCCTCGACTATCCCGCCGTTTCGATCGTGAGAGGGTGGCGGGACGTACTCTTCAATCATTTCCACGACATTCTTCCCGGGTCCGGGGTGCACGATACCCGTACCTACACGCACGGTCTGTTTCAGAAAACATCGGCTATGACGAGCTCCGAAGAGACTCGCGCTCTCAGGGCGATTGCTTCGGTCGTGAGCACGGCGGAGCTCATTGAAAAGGCGGGAATCGAGAACCTCCGTTCCGGTTGTGTGATCCCCCCGCATCAGCACCCGATATCGAAGGGAGGCGGCGTAGGCATGGGTGCCGGCGAGGGCAACCTGAGTGCCTACGGCGTCGCCGATGGGATCGAAGGTCGCCTGTTTCTGTTGTTCAATCCGACGCAGAAAGACCGAATGGAGGTCGTGGTCGCTACGATCTGGGACAGTGGCAACAGTGAGACCGGACCGGCCGGAGATCTCAACGGCCGGTCGGAGAACGCGCCCCGGTTCGCGTACTACACATCCGACGGAGCTCGAGGAATTGCTCAGGTGATCGAGCGCGGAAGTTACTGGGGACACAAATTTGTGAAGATCGCCTTCCCGGCGAGCGTTCGTGGGTTCGGGTATGCTACCTGCGTCGTTATTGAAACGAGCTCGGATGTCGGCAACGGCGGTGAATCCGCGTCCGGTGACGCGCACTCGCCCGCACCCCGCACTGCCTCCACGCCCGGCGATGCCCCAGCGCCCCGTGGAAACCGGCATCTCGGATATCATCACCCCTGCAGCTATGCGATGTACGAGCGAGGCCCTGAGGGGATCGAGAACGGGCTGGTCCGATTCGAGCTCGATATGACCTACGGAGGTATTGCTAAGCTCATCGACAAGCTGTCGAATACGGTGATCGTCGAAGGCGATACCGACGGGCAGCCGCTATTCGAGTACTTCACCGAACGGCCACACCCGATGAGCGCCTGGGTAATCGAGCACGGCGGTGAGGTCGAATGCCCGGTCGTGAAATCGGTTCGCAGAAAAGGAGATGGGCCCTACCTGGTTTCGCTCGAAGTCGATTTCGAGATAAAGAGCTCCCGGTTCACGGTGGTCTACTCTCTCCGTGCCGATGATCCGGTGCTCCATGTCTCGGTAAAGGGCTCGTGGTTCGAGCGGGGCACCGCCGAGACGGGAATTCCAGTCTTGCGAATGGTGATTCCTACGCGTCTCGATGATCCGCAACCGGTGTACGAAATACCGTTCGGCTCCAAGCTCCGAAAAACCGAGCACGGCGAGGAGGTGCCTGCGCTCAGGTGGGCGATGGTCCGAGGTAAGAGCGGCGGCGAATCCGGCGGTCTTCTTCTCATCAACGATTCAAAACACGGACACTCTTTCTGCGACGACACGTTAGCGGTAACACTCATCCGCTCGAGTTACGATCCCGATCCGTATCCCGAAATCGGCGAGCATGAGATGCGGTTCGTGCTC
>CAYLZA010000462.1:0-3573 GCA_964387575.1 uncultured Spirochaetales bacterium
GTTTGATCGATAAGGAGAGAGTGTTTCGTTTCGACACAGTATTGCCGGGGAACAGATTCAACTTGACCACGATCAACCGACGGCTCTATCCTTTATATAGTGATCCGAATCCTGTTGAAAAGGGCCGCCCAACGGGGACGGCCGTTTTTTGCCGCTACACTTGGTGGTGTCTGCGAGCTGATTCGCACGATATTCGGTTTTCAACAGGATTCGGACCACTAATCGAGAAGGAGGCTCATAAGCATTCGATGTTTGGCAAAAAAATCACCCTCTTCACCCTCGCCGGATTCAAGATTCAGGCGGATTTCAGCTGGATTTTCATCGCACTTATCGTGATGTGGTCGCTTGCAACCGGTGTATTCCCCGCTTACGAGCCGGCGCTCACGCAGGGTGCGTACTGGATTATGGGTTTGTGCGGAGCTCTCGGTTTATTCGGATCAATCATCCTCCATGAAATCTCGCATTCGCTTGTCGCGCGTCGTCATGGAATGCCGATCAAGGGAATAACGCTGTTCATCTTCGGCGGGGTTGCTTCAATGGAAGAGGAGCCACCAAGCGCACGGGCTGAGTTTTTGATGGCTATTGCCGGTCCGCTCGCGAGCCTGTTAATCGGTGGATTTTTCTTCGGTTCGCAACGTCTGCTTATGGCACTCGGGGCTCCCGGTGCGATTATCGCAGTGCTCGGTTACCTGTGGTCGATTAACCTCCTGCTGGCCGGATTCAATCTGGTGCCGGCATTTCCGCTCGACGGTGGAAGGATATTGCGGTCGGCTATCTGGTACTGGAAGAGTAATCTGCAAAACGCCACGCGGATAGCTTCACGCATCGGCGGAGGATTCGGTTTTCTCCTGGTGTTTATCGGTATCTTTTTCTTTTTCCGGGGCAGCTTCTTTTCCGGAATCTGGTGGGTAATGATCGGCTTTTTTCTGCGATCGGCCTCTCAGGCTTCGTATCAACAGACAATCATGATGGAAGGACTCAAGGACTACACGGTACGAAGATTCATGATAACCGATGTGGTTACCGTTCCGTATCACACAAGGGTTGATTCGCTGGTGGAAGACTATCTCTACCAGCATCACCATTCGATGTTTCCGGTGGTGCGTCAGGAAAAACTCGCCGGATGTGTTACTTCCGCGGACGTCAAAAAACTCCCTCGGGAGGAATGGGAAAACAAAATGGTCGCAGATATTGCACAACAGTGCACAAGCGAGAATACGATTGGTCCCGACGAAGGAGCGTTGAATGCGCTCAAAAAGATGCAACGAACGCATTCGGGGCGGTTAATGGTCGTTGAGGACGACAAGCTCGTCGGCATTATTGCATTAAAGGATCTGCTCAGATTTCTCTCTATAAAGGTCGATCTCGAAGGCCCGGACTCGAAAGCGGGAGAGATGCTGAAAAATCGATCGGGATAATCGTACGGCGGTATTTCGATATTCCGTTGTATTTAACTTAAATTGTCAGTATTTTCACATCGGTATCGCTACAACAACGAGGTGACGTATGAGGTATCGCATCTTCGTGATTACTGTCGCATTAATAGCTACTGCCGGGGTGTCGGTTTTCGCCGGCGGCAAATCGGAATCATCGATGCTTATCGGCGTCGAGGCGATGGAGGCTATTATGGCCGACGAGAATCCGATAATACTCGACATCCGTGATACGTCTTCGTATATGCAGGGGCACATTCCCGGTGCAATGCTTCTGCCCCTAGACGGCGTAGAAAGTAATGCCGCGCGTATTGCCGAGTTCGGCAGACCTATTATTACCTACTGCTCGTGCCCTGCGGAGGAATCGAGCATGAACGCAGCAATGATCTTTCAGCGATACGGCGTGGATCGTGTGCATGTGCTTATAGGTGGCTATCGCGCCTGGGTACGAGCGGGTAAACCGACGGTTAGCGGAAGCGAGCCGTTGTAACATACTTCCCGAACATGCTCCCGGCCGTGCTCCCTACGTCGAAGACTATGGAAACTACGATTCGGAGCTCGGGACAGTGCGAATACTCGGTTCGATAACCAAATCATCACAACCGGAAAGACGCGTAGCGGTGAGAGCTTCGAGCCACCACTCGGGGAAACCCGAAATGCACTCGATCCGCTCGCCGGTCTGTGGATGATCGAGACAAATTCGATATGCGCGTAGCAGAAGATCGCCGATCCCGAAATTATCACGCAGATACGCATTTTGCGTTCCATCTCCATGCGTCGTATCGCCGAGCACGGGATGGTCAACTGAGCGCAAATGCGATCTGGCTTGATGATAGCGGCCGGTAAAAAGCTCGACCTCAACAAGCGAGTACCAGATTTCGTCAAATGGTCCGAGAGCTTCGGGAATGACGGACAGAGCAAGCGATCTGACCCGGCTATGCGCATCAACTCGAGGGCCTTTCTTGCTGCGACGAACAGGCCGTTTGATTTCGATGTCCTCATCGAGATGGCCGCGAACGACTGCAATGTAGTGCTTCTCGACATCACCGTCTCTGAATTGCCGGGAAAGCTCAGCTGCATTTTCCTTATTCAATGCAAAAATCACCGCCCCGGAGGTTGCTCGATCAATCCTGTGTACGTTGTACACCTCCGTCCCGAGTATCGCGCGAAGCTCATCGACGCAATTCGGCGTCTCCGGTTCGAGCCTATTATAATGAACGAAGACCTTCGGCGGTTTGTCGATGATGCACATATCTTCGTCCTGATACAAAATTTTCATCTCGGGAATACGCATGGATATCGAGTGCCACCTCCATGGACACCATCGTGCGAGCCCGAGCCGTTGTCAAGAGCAGCTGACCCGCCTATTGCTTACACATGATTTGCCGTGCGAGAATAAGGAGTAGTACAGTTAACATTGCGGGGGTGGCACTATGGAAAACGAAGAAAGCTTGGATCTCACCGGTCATTTTCTCATCTCCGACGCCAATCTTGCGGATCCGAACTTTCACCGGACCGTGGTGCTTATCATAAATCACGACGATGAAGGCGCATTCGGATTGGTCGTAAATCGAAAACTCGAAGTTTCACTCGAAGAAGTCATCCCCGAATTCGCAGATTCGGAAGCGGGTAGACTGCCGATCTATCAGGGCGGTCCTGTACAACCGCAGTATCTCTTCTCGATTCACTCGGGGCTTCCGGATGACATTAAAAGCGAGCACTATTCAACACCGCTCGAGCACGTCACGTTCGAGCCCGCCTTTGACGTGTTGGTTAATTACCTCCAGAACGATTGGGCAAATCTTCCCAACGAGTCTCGACCTCCGGTTCATCTATATGCCGGCTACTCCGGGTGGGGACCGGGGCAGATCGAAGCGGAAATGGAACAGGGAGCATGGATAGTCCGCCCGGCCGCGGCGAAGCACATATTCTCAAAAGCACCCGAAGAAGGGTGGCGGGAAGCCCTCGGAGAGCTCGGTGGTATCCACAAAATCGTTGCAGAGACCGGCTATAAGCCTTCGATGAACTAGTGTGATCCTGTAATCGCGCGGTCTCAAGACCGAGTCGTACGCCGCGAGGGATGAGTTCTCCTATGAGCCACACGTCATTGAGCACAGGATCAAGCATGTAAAGAGTGTGA
>CAYLZA010000463.1:0-3572 GCA_964387575.1 uncultured Spirochaetales bacterium
GGTGCATTGTCGCGGAACTCGGCGACTTGATCCATCAGATCTATCCGGTCAACCAATTCGTTCCGGATGAGGTAACGGTGATAATCATCGTCGTAGCGTCCCGGACCGTCCTGCTCGGCCAGCTCCATGTCCTGGAAGCCCACATCGAGATAGGTGGGCGTATAGTGCATCTTCCCTACGGCCGCGGTCCTATATCCCGCCTGAGAGAGCATGCGCGGGAAGGTGTCGAGTCCCTGCGCAATCGTGCTGCGGTTGTCCCAGCCCAGATGCTGGTGCGTGTAAAGACCCGTAACAAGTGAATAACGGCTGGGAGTGCAGATGGTGAATGTACAATACGAGTTGTCGAACCGAACGCCGTCCGCGGCAAGGCGATCGATATTCGGCGTGCGAATCTGCGTGTTGCCGTAGGCACCGAGGCAGTCACACCGGTGTTGGTCCGTGTGAATGACAAGAACATTTGGTTTATCGTTCATTTTCGTGCTCCGTTGTAAAGAATTTCGTCCGCCGGCCGCGACCCGTAGTCGGCCCAGTCGACTTCGTATCTGATCCGCGGCAGCTCAAACTCGAAGAACCATTTAATACTGATTCTGTACATCCGCGGCCGCAAAAAGGCATAGAAAAGCGCATACTTACCCATGGTCGAGGTGACAATGCCGACCGGAGTGAGATGCGTTATGCCTCCTCCGTCTTCCTCCACATCGAGATAGGTTTTTAGCTGCTTTTCATACGCTTCGGCGGGATTAGGGCGCAGTGCGTGGAGATCGACCGGTTCCGGCGTGTCCCACAGCCGTTGCCGCGCGTTGTATTCGAGACCGAGACCTTCATTTCGTATCTGAATGGGTGAGCTCCAGGCGTAGTCTCCATCGGATTGGACGATGCGTAGGTAGTATGCGCTGTCTCCGGTAGGACACGCCGGGTCTTCCACTTCGGTGGTTATATCCAGCGCCGTAGTGTTTATCGAGTCGATAATGCGATCTCCGCGCAGAACATCGATCCGTTCCAGCGCTGCAGTACCATGCACTTCCAGCCGGAAAACAGGAGGCATATCCTCGTCTACGCGCGAAAAGTCGAGCAGTATCCTCGCACCTGTCGTAGCGTAGGAGCGACCGGCGAGCAGAGCCGCAAAGATGCTTTCCGCATCGAGCTTCCCTGCGTAAACGCCGGTGATACCGCTCCCGCAGCCCGAGTCTCGCCTGCCGAACACCAAGCGTCTGCGAAATCGACCCCGGAGCGGTTCCACCCGCCGCGGATGCCCGGGTGTACACCAGTGGGTGTCGCTGGATCCCACCACACCCGGGAGGTAACCGTGGGATAGTGCCTCCTGCAGCACCCATTCAAAATTGCCGTGGGACGAGCACACTTCCACTACCTGCTCATGCCTGGGCTTGAAGAAATCCCAATCCGGGGCAAAACCGCCGACGTGAGGTATAAGTAGAGCATCGGACCGAGCCGCACATGAATCGTATATCTGCTGAACCGTGCTGTATGGATGCGGCGGCTCGGTGTCGGGATCCAGAAATACTATGGCGCGGTCACCTCCGATTCCGCGTCCCGGTCCCGGTTGTCCGTGCCATTCCGTACTGAATAAGGGTACGTATGAGCCGGGCTCGTTCGCATCGGCGATTGCTTCACGATACATAACCCAGAGTCGGCCTGCCTTTTCCGGAGGCGGCGGATCCATCGGGCTCACTGCACAGAAATCGAGATTCGCTATTTCCCGTGCATACCTGTGTACATTCGTCGGGTGTGTGATTTCGTTCAGAAGAGAAAACCACTGTGAATTTGCATCAAAGCCGTGAGCGTGCAGGTCTCCCCAAAACAACCGGTGGCGAGGGCTCCTGCAGCAGAGTATCGGATTGCTCTGAACGGAGATCTCACGTTCGGCATCGAGAACACCGATTCTGAACACACCCGGGCGCGAAATGCGGACTCCTTCGATTCGTAAAACGCCGCCGTATCTCCCGGCTGAAACGTCACCTCCAGAGCCGGATTCAAATCGCCGTCCAGGCGATAGCCCGTGGACGGCGTGATCAGCATCAAAATCTACCCGCCCGCGATGATTCGTAAGGGCGTTCCCATTTATATCCAGTGCAACAACGTGGAGCGTGAAAGGTTCATCGACCGCCGTAATCGACTGCGCAGTGACACGGTACCGTGCAACGGGCGGGTGCGCCTGGGTAGCTACCTTGAACGGCGAACCGGGAACCGCGCGCCACCCGTCTTTCGGGCGGCGAAAACGAATGTGAAGGTTTCCACGAGTCGCAATCGGGAACGAGCTCGACCCGGAACCGCCGCTTCGCTGATCACCTACACGCAGGACGATATCGTCACCCGGATCCAGCAATGCTGCCCGATCATTCGACTTCAGCGTAACGCGTATTCGCGGCGGTTCATGCTCGAGGCTCACGCATGTGGTAAATCGTCCGGGCGCTTCAGCAACCACGTAGTCGCGTGCAAGCGGTCTGTCGACCTGAAGTCGGTCACCGAGCCAGATACCCCGCTCCTCCACCTGTAATTCCAGTTCTTCGGCAGCACTTTCTTCGCCGTTCGCAGGTCGAAGAGCGGTAAACGGTACATAAATTGTCCAAGTGCCTCGTAACCCGGCGGGAATAGATATCTCGGTACCGCACGCGCTAAAACCACCATTGGCGGAAAACTCGATTACAGCCGTATCATCTCTTTTCGTTTTACCCATACCACGACTATTCCATTACGGCGTAATAATAATCTTCCCCACCGACGGATCGCCCGAGCTCATGAGCTCTACACCGGAGAGCAAGTCGTCAAGCGGCAATTTGTGCGTTATGAGCGGTTTTGTACTGATCAGTCCGCGTGCAATAGCTTCCGCGCTTCTTCGCCATGCATGATGAGGAAAACGTTTAAATTGAAAACTCCATGAGCCTGTCAGGGTGAGCTGGTTTCTCAGCAGCTTCTCGTACGATTCGACACGTAAGCTGACTGCATTATGCGGCCGACCGAGTATGCCGAATCGTGCGTATGTTCGAAGGATATCCAGTCCCAGGTTGATAGCCGCTTCCGCACCCGACGCCTCGAAGCCGACATCGGCTCCAATACCTTCGCTCGCTTCGTTCACTGCACTTTTGATTTTCTCGGCATCGAAGGTCATTGCGTCGCTGAGTCCGCAGCGACGTGCAATTTCGACTCTTTCCGCCATCGGATCGAAGCAGAAGACACGGTCTGCGCCGAATACATTCGCCCACTGGGCGGTAAAGTTTCCTATAGCGCCCAATCCGAAAACGACAGCCATATCTCCCCATGTGACACCCACACTTTCCACGGCATGAAGCGTCGTCGCAATCGGCTCGAGCATGGCCGCGCTTTCTACATCCATATCGGACGGTATTACAACACAATTCTCTACCGGTGCAGTAATGTATTCGGCGAATCCGCCGTCGCTTCGTGATCCGAGGAAATCGTACGATTCGCACTGAGCAAACTCGCCGATTTCGCATTTGGGACAATGTCGGCAGGGAATCAGGGGAATAACAGCCACGAGCTTTCCCCGGAGCTCCTCATCGACTCCTTCGCCGCACCCAACTATTCTACCGCTC
>CAYLZA010000464.1:0-3566 GCA_964387575.1 uncultured Spirochaetales bacterium
GCCTCAATGTTCCAATGACGGTGGCGTTGTTGCTGCCGATAACGTTTCGAATGGACGTCATATCGGGTTTGAGCCTCCTGATGGGGGTGTACAAAGGCGGCACCTATGGAGGATCGATTTCGGCGATTCTGTTGAATACACCAGGAGCGCCGGCAGCGATGGTTACCGGTCTCGACGGTTACCCGATGGCGAAAGCGGGAAAATCCGGAAAAGCGTTGCGTGCATCGATCTATGGGTCTGTCATAGGGGAGTTTATCGCCGATATCATCCTGATCAGCCTCGCTGCACAGATCGCCCGTATCGCGCTCAAGTTCGGCCCGACCGAAAAGTTTTCGCTGGTTCTGTTTGCTCTGGTGGCGATCGGCGTCGTATCCACGAGGCAGAAGCTCAAAGGAATCGCCGCCGGACTTATAGGAATCTTCTTTTATACAATGGGTATCGATCCCGTATCAGGCGCCACCCGGTTTACATTCGGTGTCTTCAATCTGATAGGCGGTGTACCGTTCCTCCCGATGCTTATCGGTCTTTTCGCGGTTTCTGAGTTTTTCGTTCACATCGAGAAACGATCCGTGGAGGCGAGAGAGGCGGTACTTCCGGTTTCCAAAAAGCGTGAAGACAACTATGTGAGCTGGAGGGAGTTCAAAGACAACATCGTAACGATGATTCGATCGACCGCTATCGGTATCGGAATCGGTGCCCTGCCGGGAAGCGGCTCATCGATTTCGGCCTTTGTCTCATACGGAGCAGCAAAAAACGCCTCGAAAAATCCTGACGAGTTCGGCGAGGGATCGCTCGAAGGGGTGTTCGCTGCCGAGACCGCAAACAACTCGGCCGTCGGCGGAGCGCTCATACCGTTACTCACGCTCGGTATCCCCGGCGATGCCATCACCGCCATCATGCTCGGAGTGTTTCTCGTTCACGGGCTGGTTCCGGGACCCGAGCTCTTTATTAAATCGGCGGACGTCGTTTACCCGGTATTCGTCGGTCTCATCGTCGCCAACATTCTGCACTATTTCATGGCTTCCCTGGGGTTGAGATTCTTTACGCGTATTATACAGATGAGTCGGGCCATTCTTTTTCCTGCGGTCATAATCATCTGTCTAACCGGTGCGTACACCGTCAACAGCAATGTATTCGATGTCTACGTGATGCTCTTTTTCGGTGTTTTCGGATATATAATGAAGAAATTCGATTTTCCGGTGGCGCCGCTTCTCATGGGTTATATCCTCGGAAGCCTTCTCGAAAAATCGCTTATTCAGGCGTTGATAATATCGAAAGGATCGCTTCTGCCTTTCGTTACTCGTCCAATCTCACTCGTATTTCTCATTCTGACGGTGGCATTTATCGTCTGGTCGTTGTGGGTGCAGAGACGCCGAGGAAAGAAGGGAAAGACGAACGGCTCGTTGGTGTGAGGTGGGCGGGTTTGACTTTCGTATGCCCGAGTCGATGAAATAGTGTACGTTGCATCGACAATCGGATCGGCCAATTCGTCATTCAAGCCGTAACTGCAGATGCGCGATCTATGTGGCGCATTTCACTACATTCCAATAAAACCTCACTGATTCGTAGAGCGCCTTGCCGGTGTTTTTTCTTATTTCTCCTACCGTTCAACCGAAATTGATCACGTGACATCTATTCGATCGGTTCCAGATAATAAATCCGGCTCCAATCGCTATAGGCCGTTCCGTCGAAGGCTCTGACGCGGTAATAGTACTGATTCGAATAGTCAACCGACACTTCAAGGCTGTTTTCATTTGTGCTGAGGGTTCGATCGACATATGCAAATATTTCGCTTCTGGTTTCCTGAAGATCATAGCTCACTGCGTCGGGAATCGAGGTCCAGCTGATTTGGTATGTAAGTAAATTTGGGAAGTGTTCGCTCATAGTAAATTGAGGGCGATTGTATTCTTCCGACACAGCGTATGCGGCGGACGATCCGGTTGTGAATTGCCAGCTATATGGTTCGGAAAGCGCGTTTCCACCCAAGGTAAACCCGGTGTCGAATGTTGCAGTGTATGTAGTGTCGGGCTGCAAAATCCCAAGCTCGATCGTAAGTGCGGTATCCGCCTCATCTATGAACCATCGTGTGTACATATCGTGGGGGACGTCGGGTTGAATCGAGAAATTTGCCTTTGCGTTCTCTATGTCAAATACGTCAGGATACCAGCTTGCGATATGGATATCTTGATCTGTGTAGACGTTAGTTGAATCCGGGCCCGGATACCACTTGAATACGCTCGAAAATAATTCATCAGGATCGTCATTCACTGATGATGACGTAGTATCAATCGTTACATTTAGCGTGGGGGAATTGTCCGATGTAACTCCTTCCGTGTCGGTCTGTCGCGCAGTTACTAAATATGTCCCTTCACTATTAAGCAAAACTTCTCCGCTATAAAGTGACCAGGACCCACCCCCGTCCAGGGTATACTCGATTAAGGCACCTGATATGCCGGTAATCGTAAACGACTGGTAGCTGTTGAACGTTCCGTCAGATATCCCTGCGATTACCGGCGCATCGGGCATTGAGCTTTCAGAGGTATCACCGTCACCGTCGTCACCCGTATACGCATTATCAACAATCGACAATTCAACGCTAAAATTGAAGGAAGTACCTTCTATCCGGTTGTCCATAAAGTATTCTCCGTTGCGGTAATGAACCGCATTACTGATAGGCCAATGAATCGATATTTGCAGGTGATTTGATTCCGCATTGAGTGCTGAAATGTCTTTTGGTGCCATAGGAATATAGAGAGCGCCGTTCACATCGAGCGGAGTATCGCTGTCGATAGAGTTATTGTTCTTGTGAATCGCACTTACTGCGGCGAATTCTTCTTGGGTCAGTTCGAGGGACTCAGCGTCGATCCAGTCACCCACAATTTGATTTTCCACGTCTCGTGTAATCAGAAGCGGTTCATCAATAAAGGAATTATCGATTATGATTATCGAATTCGCGTTGATGCCGTTACCGTCGCTTCGGTCGGCTTTTTTCATATCGACTTCTTCGCCGTTAATCACAAAAGTGACTGACCCGGCACCGATGTCGAGTCTTATGAGATTTATCGTAGTTTTTCCCGCATCGAGGAACGCCGCAGTATCGGAGTTCCAGTCAGGATTCAAGTCGGGACGCGAAAGGTCCACGTTCATATTTTGGGATGGAGAAAAAACGATCGACTCTACTTTGTCACCCAAATTATATTCGAGCGACCTACCTTCCGCATATGAACCGTCTTTATATTTCGCGGAAAATATCGTTTCGATATCCTCCGGTGATTCGATGGACCAGAATTCAATATCTGAGCTTCGAAAGTAAATCCTATCGTGCTCGCCCAATGTCGACTTAATCGATGCGGTTGACGTAGGGCTGTTGTCTCCTATATGCAAAGACGAAACGGCTTCTTCTGAATCCTGCCACAAAGCTGAATCATCGGTTGTGTGGTAAGGCGGCACAAACAACGTGCAACCACAAAACAACAAAAAGAGGCCGACCGAGGAAAGTATGTGAAACGATTTTCTCCAAAATCCCATCTTCTTTTATCATATTCGTTATCATTGAATACCGCAAT
>CAYLZA010000465.1:0-3553 GCA_964387575.1 uncultured Spirochaetales bacterium
ATGATCAGGGTCGAATTGTCGAGGACGGTTTCTACGTGTACCGGGTGAGCGCTACCGATAAAGCCGGCAATACCGGTGGTTCGCAATCTCTGCCGATTACCGTCGACACCAGTGTAGCAACACTTTCGGTGGCGGTCGACAATGATTATATTTCGCCGAACGGTGACGGTATTCAGGATGGGCTCAATATAGAACCGGTGCTTGCGCAACCGGAGGGAATAGAGACGTTCACCGTGAGAATTGAAGACCAAAACGGAAGAGCCATCAGGATTTTCGAGGGAACCGGAACGCCGCCGTCGCAAATCCGGTGGGACGGTAACAGAGCCGGCGGAACACCCGCAGTCGACGGCAAGTATCGTGCACGGCTTACGTTGCTCTACCGAAATGGTGCTCGTCCGGAAGCACAGACGCGACCGTTTACGGTCGACACGGTAGCGCCGCGTGCGGAATTATCGACGCAGTACACGTTGTTTTCTCCGGACGGTGATCGGCGAAAGGATACGGTGACGATACGACATACGGATACGACGAAAGAGCCGTTGTGGTCGGGCCGAATCGAGAATGTCGACGGGACTTTGGTGGGCAGATATCAATGGTCCGGAAATCCACCCGATGTTGTCTGGGATGGACATGACGATCGCGGAAATCTCGTGCCCGACGGAATCTACCGTTATGTTCTCGAATCGACCGATCAGGCGGGAAACTCCTCACGATTTTCCGTCGAAGGTGTTACGGTGGATACCCGACCGACACCGGTCTCGGTAAAAATCGCAAACATTGCGTTTTCACCGAACGGCGACGGTACCCGGGATTCGCTGCTCATAGAGCCCGAGCTCGCCGTAGCCGAAGGAATCGAAAGCTGGCGGCTCGACATTCTCGATCAAAACGACCGCGTCGTCCGTACGTACCCCGGGCAGGATGAAATCCCTTCGGCGATACGCTTCGACGGTACCGACAACTCCGACAACCTGCTCGGAGAAGGCCCCTACCGGGCCCGTTTGTCGGTCGTGTACAGGAAGGGAAATCGGCCTCGGTCGCTATCGCCGACTTTTGCGATCGATACGACAAAACCGACCGCGACGGTATCGGTGGATACCGATATCATCTCTCCGAACGGCGACGGCCGAAAAGATCAGGTTACGATAACCCAAAAAGGAAGCTCCGAAAGAAGATGGACCGGATCGGTAATGAACGAAAACGGCAAAACCGTACGAACCTATACCTCGTTCGACTCGCTCAGGCAACAAATCAAATGGGACGGAACCGATGATAGCGGACGTATCGTCGAAAACGGCACATACACCTATCGCGTTGCGAGCACCGATCAGGCGGGAAACACCGGTGTTTCGGAAGCGGTATCGATTACCGTAGATGCTTCGTCGACGCCGCTCTCTCTCGGTGTGGACACCTCCGCGTTCTCACCGAACGGAGACGGTAACAAAGACACGCTCGGACTGGAACCTCTTCCGAGCAGAAAAGACGGGATCCAGCTCTATAGGTTCATCATTTTGCGGGAAAACGGCACCCCGGTCCGAACGTTCGAGGGGTCGGGCACGACTCCGCAGAGGATTTCATGGGATGGAAGAGACAACCGGGGAGCCCTGGTCCCGGACGGAACCTATCGTGGCAAGCTCATCGTTGAATATCGAAACGGCAACCGTCCAGAGGCCCAAACCCCGCCGGTTACCATCGATACGGTCGCGCCGGAAGCCGAGGTTACCGCAGCGTATACGGTGTTTTCGCCTGAAGGCGACGAGAGAAAGGACGTTCTGCCGATCGATCAGCGTTCCTCGATCGAGTCGCTCTGGGAGGGAACGGTATACGACCAAACCGGCGAGCCCGTGTGGAGAGATTTCTGGAAAGGTCGGGCCGAGAGCTTCAGTTGGAACGGGAAGAACAACGAAGGTACGATCGTCCCCGACGGAGAATATCGGTATGTTCTTTCATCTACCGACGGCGCCGGAAATACCGGTACTGCGGAAATTCCCGCTATACGAGTAGATACTCGCGCACCGTCCGCGTATATAAGCACTTCGGTCGATGCTATTTCGCCTAACGACGACGGATTCAAAGACACGGTCACGCTCAATCTCTATTCCGGGATCACCGATGGAATACACGAATGGAGCATTGTTATCGAAAACTCGCGCGGGAGAATCGTCAGGGATTTGACTCCGGTAACGGACGTATCCGGACCGGAGGAAGCCGATGAGGAAGAGACCGGGCGGGCGGACGGCGAGGCGGACTCGATCTTTCCCGCCGCAATCGTCTGGGATGGACGAATCACGGGTAATCGCGTGGTCGACGGAGAATATACACCGAAGCTTTCGGTTGAGTACGAAAAAGGTGATATCGTTACCGCCTCGACCGCGATACCGATTCTCGTTGACGCGACCGGACCCGAGTTTACCGTACAGGTCGAACCGAAGCCGTTTTCACCCGATGACGACGGGGTCGACGACGAGCTGACCATCCGTATCTCCTCTGCGAAGGATGCTTCGGAGCTCGAGAATTGGCACATCGATATCAACGATCCATATGGGAATACCTTCTATTCATTGAGCGGAGAAGGCATGCCTCCGGAAACATTTACGTGGGACGGGTATTCCGAGGAAGGAGAGCTCGTTCAAGCCGCCGAAGATTATCGTCTTTCGGCTACGCTATCGGACACACTCGGAAACACGGGTGAGGCTTCAGCAATTATCCCCGTAGACATACTCGTCATTCGCGAGGGGGATGTGCTGAAAATTCGTATTTCGAGCATACAGTTCGCTCCGAATTCCGCGGATTTTCTCGAATTCGATGAAGAAAAGGCCGAGAAAAACATGAAAACGCTCGGTAGACTCGCGGAAATACTCAAAAAATTCTCGGAGTATCAAATCAGGATCGAAGGTCATGCCGTATCGGTGTACTGGTTTGATGAAGAACGGGCTGCAAGAGAGGAGACCGAAGAGCTCAAACCGCTCTCGAAGGCCCGGGCTGAAGCAGTCAAGTCGACACTCGTGGATCTCGGGATCAGAGAATCGAGGATGTCCACGGTCGGGAAAGGCGGAACGCAACCGATCGTCCCGCACGGAGATCTCGAAAACAGGTGGAAGAGCCGTCGTGTCGAGTTCATCCTTGTCCGCTGATTTCTCTGTGCTTAGGCTTTAGGAGATGCGTTTTCCCGAAACGTTTACATTCGGCGTGGCAACAGCCGCGTTCCAAATCGAAGGCTCTCCTCTCGCAGACGGTGCTACGCCGTCGATCTGGTACGAATTTACGCACCGGCGACGAAAAATCGCCGGCGGCGACAATGCGGACATCGCCTGCGATCACTATAACCGGTACGAAGAGGATATCGAAAACCTCTCGAAGCTCGGCGTTCATGCATATCGGTTTTCAATTTCCTGGCCGAGGATTATCCCCTCGCCGGGAACGGTTAACGAAAAAGGACTCGATTTCTACGATCGAATCGTGGATAGACTCGTAGAACGGGGGATTGAACCGTATATCACGCTTTTTCACTAAAGCTGAAGCCGCGTCCTTTGGGCGCGGTTTCCGTTTGCGGCTG
>CAYLZA010000466.1:0-3544 GCA_964387575.1 uncultured Spirochaetales bacterium
GTCATTTTAATCCTCGCCGATAACGAAATCGGGTTTCAGATCCCAATACCAAGCGCCCTTATAGGGGATTTTAACCGCATCGCGTCTGGACAATTCGTTCGTCAGCTTTTCGAGCTGCCTTCGGAAAAAGTTGTCCTGATCATAAAGAATTCTCAAATCTTCAATCATATCGAGAAACAAAAGGGAACCTTGTTTTACTTCTTCGGGCGTTTTTATTACCGGTGACAGCTCGGTATAACAACCGTTATTCTTCGCCTGCATTAGTATCGGTGACAGACTGTTTTCGATTTTTGAAAACTCATCAACTCGCTTCAGTCTGCCTCGAGGTAATTCGCTCGCCACGATGAGTATATCGATATCAGAATACTGATTCGGCGTGTTTCGCCCTACGGATCCAAAGACGCCGAGCGTCATCAGACGATTTCTGTAGTATCGTCTGCATTCGGCCGCGAGGCTATCGAGGATTTCATCGAAGCATTTGCGCAGTGTCATAATAACTACTGGTAATTATATCATCATCGTCGTCTTGTGGTAAATCACTGCCGACGGGAAGAGCCGGGGCCGGGAGCGGCGCAGATCCGGTGCTCCTTCCGTCGTTAATCAACAGGAATACCGTACAATATGATAACGCAATCTCCTTGTTACAAGATAATCAGAATGTTTGATTCGCGCTATATCCCGTATCGCACCTTATAATATACCAGTCCGATATATTCGTGGAGCGCTTTGAACGACCCGTCGAGGCTCGAGCCCGAAGGAAGAAAATCCCAGAATGTAAATGGTGCGCCGTCGCTTACGTATCCGGTAGGCGCCGGAATCACGGCGATATCCTGTGCCTCGAAGACTGCAGTCGATCGTTTCATGTGATACGCCGAGGTGACCAGATACGCCGAATCGATTTCGAATTGATACTTTAGCTCATCGGCGTTTTCCCAGGTGTTCCTGCTCGAGCTTTCGATAAATATCGCCTCCGGGGAGACGCCGAAGCCTTCGAGAAAACGTTTTCCGACCGCTGCAGAGCTTTCGTCGTTCGGATGAAGCACCGCCCCGCCTGAAAGATAGATCGGGAGTCCGGTGGCGCGATGAAGCTTGAGCGCGTAAACGTATCGAGGAAGCGCTCCGTCGGTAAGTAGCTCCCGCGATCCCACCGCGCCGTTATTGCTTACCACACCGCCCCCGAGAACGACGATTGCTCGGGGCGAAACCGGTCCTGCCGAGTCGCCGCTTGATGCAGGCTCCGCTTCAGCCACCCGGTTTGAGTAAATCCCGACTGATCCGAAAATTGTGGATTTATCCGGGGCAATCTCGAACGGCACGGTCATTCCCGAAGGGGAGTGCGCTTGAAGCGGTGAATATGCGTGCTCGAGCGGTTTGAGTAGAAGACGTGATACCGGCGAAATCGAAAATCCATAGAGGATGATAACCGCCGAGGCGCTGATAATCGTACCGACTCTGCTTCGCTTACTAATCAGTAGTACAAGCAGGGCGATGAGAAGAAGTATCACGACACCGGGTGGTAGAATCAGGTAGTTAAAAAGTTTGCTTATGATAAACATTGGCGAATCTCAAAAAACAGTATATATCGTTCCGGCGTATTCTGACTCGTCCGTTTCGCTTATCGCTTCTTCGAGCCCGATATATAACCGATCGTCGTCCCGATAACCCAGCTCGAGTCGGCCGGATTGGAGGAAGGAACCACGAGAGAGGCGACTGCCTTCATATGAAAACCACCTATTCCGAGGCCGTACTCTACTATCGTCATGTGACTTCCGCCCATGAGCGACGCCGGAAGGAACGCCGCCGAAATACTGTGGGTGATGTGCTGATTGGTTTCATCATGGAACAACATCGAAAAAAGAGGAAGCGGGAATTTCAAATCCTGATCAAACCTGAAGTATTCCATCTCCAGCCCTACGCTCGCAGCACTACCGACCGCCCGGTAAAGCCCGAGCGACGCAAGCGTCCCGACACTGCTACTCCCTTCGACAACGGTCGAAAGCATCAAACCTGCTCCCGCGGTTAATCGCCATTTCGGCGATGGTACCGAACTGCGCTCCGTTACATCCGTCTCGGTAACGGTGTCGAACGCCATGCTTCCAAACTGCGAGACTCCGCCGGTATCATGAACACCGGCAACCCGAATTTCTGTTCCCGCCGTATCGTCCAGTTTGGATTGATAGTTCCACGTGTCGGTTATCGCCACATCCAGACACCGGCCGTCTGCTCCAGTTATACAAACGATGTACTTCGACGCGAGCGACGACGGCAACCACTCGAAACGGTAGTATCTGCGAGGCTCTTCGGGTTCGAGAATGTGCGGCGGTCGTTCGGTTGCTATTCCCGGCTTCTCCGGTAGCGCGACGATATTCATGCAATTACGGGTAGTCAATTCGACGGCATCGACGAGAGACAACACCGCAGGCTGCACTGTGTACGTCCGCCCGGGTTTCGCATCGATGAGCATCGGAGAAACACCTGCAACCCTGCCGTTTACCTTTATCGGTATTCCGTCGCCGTCGGTGACTACGAGCAGATACGTTCCGTCACGATCCCGTTCATCTATGTCTCGCGCGCACCGACAACGGACGGGGAAAAGATCGATATACCCGTCGTTCAGAAGGTCTTCTTTCGCTCTCGAGACAACACCGGTAACTCCGAGACCGGCAAGGAGCGGTCCTGTCACCGCCCCTCCCCATTTTCCGTACTGAGAGAGATTCGCCAGCAGGTACAACCGTTTTATCGAATTGTGTAAATCGCGCAGCGTATCGGGATCGGTCTCTTCGTTGTACTGATCGTAAAGCGTGTCTGCCTCGTTTATCATACCCGGCGCCGGATCGTTGACAAAAAGTAAACCGCTTGCCGCCGATAGAACCGTACCTGTTGCGATCGCGCTTATTCCGAGCACCGGCGGCTTTTTCGTTTCAACTTGTGTCTGCCTCATCGTCAGCAGGTTGCCGAGATACGCACGCTCGTGCGCAAGCTGCATATCGTCGAATTCGTATGTTCCGTACTGTCGATACAAATCGAGTATGTCCTCGGTTTCATTTGCCAGAATCTTCCGGGCGGCGTGGAGCCGCGTCATATTGATTGCAACAATCTTCATGGCATCAATCTCTTCGGCAACCATCGAAGCAGCGGCTATCTCTTCCGTCTTCGGAGCAGTGGGGGAATCAAAATTGTCTTCTACTCGCCACCGATAACGATTTACCGCCAGACGGGCTCGCCGGCGCTCGAACCACTCGGTCTCCGCCGCAAGACGGTCAGGGCGCTCCAAGGTATCCAGTGCCCGGAAGTATTCATCGATCCAGCGATCTCCATCCTGTGATTTACGTGGATCGTCCAAAGAGGTGCGAATGCGACGTTTGTGTAGATCGATCCATTCCTGTTCGGCTTTGGTTATTCGCGGCACGGTGAACGATACCGTGTACAGCTCATCTTCTCGTATACTCAGCGTTTTGCGCGTCAGCGTTTCGTATCCGGTCAATCGCTTCTGCCGGACCTCCACCGTGCGACGGCCGTTCAGTACCTGATCCACGGTTTCTAC
>CAYLZA010000467.1:0-3541 GCA_964387575.1 uncultured Spirochaetales bacterium
CTGCTGTACAGACTGGTAACAGGTGGACGACCGGTGATGACGATCCGCACAACCATCGCTGCAGTGAAAACGGCCACGGCACCGATACCCAGGATCCACGAAATAATCGGGATATTTTTTACCGGTCTGACGAATACCGTACCGATTGCAGCAACCAAAAGGATCGCAGTGATGAAAAACGGATGCGATCGGTTATAAAAAACTTCCAACCTCGGATGACCGTCGGCATTGTGCCGACCGACCTGCCGGGTTTGCATTTCAATAAGAGAATTCACATGCTCCATAGCCGGCTCGACATCACCCATGCTTACCGCCGTCCGAATCCGGTCGAGAAGCTCGGCGTACGATTCATCGTCCGGCGCTTTCCACAAAAGATCGCCTTGGTCGAGTACCGGGACGATCCGAAAAACGCCGCCTATCCCGATCTCAGACTTTTCCGATTCCACGGCTCCCGGGTCCGACGAACCGGTACGCTCGTTGGACCGGCCGGCCGGCTCGTTATTTTGGGAGGTATTGATAACGTCGAAAATATCATCGAGAAACCGCAACCGTTGATTGAGGTTATTGAGATCGCGCCGGACGGGATCGGACTGAGGCTCGCCTTCCCATGACGATATAACCTCCGCAAGCTCCGATCGGCTGCCTTTGAAATCGTTATAGGCGTATCTTCCGCGTTCGCTCTGAGGCAGATCGAGAATATCAAAGACTTCAGGATGCTCGACGAGAACAACCGGAATATTCGCCGCTTGATCCGAATCAAACAGCGATATAAACAGCCATTCATCGGCATCTAAGCCGGACACGCTCGATCGTCCTGAAAGACCGCGTATGGAGAGCGGGGCAAATGTATCGATCGGCATTACTCGCCCGTTCGCCGAGATTCTCAGGTACCCGAACCGGTCGATTACCTCTGAAAATAAATCCGCAAGCTCGTTCGCGCTCGCCGCCTGCGCTTCGCGGTTCTCCGGTTCCTGTGCCGTAATCTGTGCCGGACAGGCAATCGCCGCAACAATGATCGTTACGAAAAAGGCGACACCGGTGCTGCGTCGCGACGCGCCCCGGAGCCGTCGTGTTCGCAGTTTCTTCAATCCGTAATGCAACAGCATACCGGCGACAATCAATGCCACCGACACGTAGGGTAACCATCCGAGCGAATCACGTCGCACCGAAAACACACTCGCCTCCCGACCGTCGTTACCCGTCTGATAGGAGGATTGATACAACGTGTAGCCGCGGTAGCGAAGTGGATCGTTCATTTCGATCCGTCGTGTCCAATCGGTTGAATCATCCTCGATTTTTACGATGCTCGAAAACGCCTTCGGTGTATCGGTTCCCTGGTAAAACACCGAATCGAACTCGAGTAACTCAACGGTAAACGGTAATTCGTGTGTCTCGGGCGACAGCGACAAAGACAATCGTTGAGCGCTCGATTCGAGAACCGTCGGTAAACGCTCCGGTCCGAAAAGCAGTACCGGAGTGGAAGCCCCCGAATCGGTTTCCACCGCAACGAGCGCTCCCGGGCTGTTCTCCGATGGTTCCTTGCTCGGCTCGACGATGCGAAGTGATCGTCCCTGTTCCGATTCGAGTCGAGCGTTTCGAGCGATTCGGGCGACCCGGATGTGTATTCCGTGATCTTCGAGCCGCTCATCCCGGAGTACACTGCCTTCCGCAAGACGGGCAAAATCCAAGGATCCAGTCGTGATAGTCCGATTCTCGTCTTCCAGCCAATACTCGAGGCGCCAGGAGCCGGGAACTACAACAGTGTCCGACTGTTCACCTTCCCACATTCCAAGGGTATAGCTCTCCGAAAAATAGAGTCCCTGGAATGCACCGAGCAACAAAAGCACTAATCCAGCATGCGTGAGGATAAGCCCCGCCGACGGGCGTTTCCGCGGCAGTTTGACTATCAAAGAGGCGATCGAGTTAATTCCCAACAGCCAGAGCACGAGCTGCGCGCCGGGAAGCGGGAGACCATATTCAAGCACGACCCACGACGAAAAAAAACGCTGTTGTGCGGCAAATATTCCGTTCTCCACCTGGTAGAGTGTTCCGAGAAATGTGAGAAGAAGGAGCACGAGCAGAAGCACGACCGTGATTTTCATTGAAGCGGCAAATCGCACTATCTTTTTCATCACATCCATCACATTCATTGCGTACACCGCGCCACCTCCGGTTGATCCGATTGCCCGTTCGCGCGAGGCCTCGACCTGCAGCTGCTGTAATGGCCGCTGCGCGGACCGAGCAAACATCCCCCCGCCCCATATTCCTTACAATATATATAATTTTTTGTTTTTTTGTAAATTTCGCGTCATTGTACGTAGAAGCAGGTGCAGAAGACGCTGGGTTATCGCAAGTAGTTCGTAGTATCTGTGAGCATTTTGGCTAATGTAAGATTCAGCCATTCATTTCTGGATTTCCGGCGTGCTTTCGCATTGTCGATCAATTCGAGCAATTGTGAACGCATCGCCCCGTCCGTATCAACATACTCTTTCGGCCCAAGCAACACGTAACGATAATAGTTATCACGTTCAACCTGAAATCTTACTTCCAGCGTTCTCAAGCTATTTGATGAGTCAGCGCAAATTCCATACATAGTCCCGGGCGGAATCAAAACGAAACGTCCTGATTTCATTACATACGTATCACTGCAAAAAAACATCCGATTACCATCATCCAACGGATAAATCAAATGATAGTACTTTTTCTCGTGAGGTTGGTTGGCGTATCTACCGATGTAATTGCCGCGGGCGATATACGCTATATGGATTCCATATGAGATATGCCCGTCAAGCCCTTTTTGCATGACGAACGTCCGTAATATCGAAGCCTGACTCTACCGCGAACCAAACGTTTCCCGTTTTGTCAGCCGTATCTGAGCAATCGATATCAAAAAAATGAAGATAAACAGCACAAATCCCATCGCTGCACCATATCCCGGCCTGAACTGGATAAAGGAGGAGAAGTAAATCCTCCAGACGGCAGTACTCGTCGCCTCGGCCGGTCCGCCGTAGGTCATAACATAGATGGTGTCGAATGACTGAAAGGCAAAGATCGTGGCGAGGATGATCACGGTTACCGTTATCGGTTTGAGCATCGGTATCGTAATTCGCGTAAACATTTGAAATCTGGAGGCTCCGTCGATTCTTGCCGCTTCGTAGAGCTCTCCCGGTATGCTCTGCAAACCAGCAAGAAATATTACGATATAATATCCTACAATTCTCCAGACATTGACGACTGCAACAGCGGGTAATGCGGCATCCATGTTCGCCAGCCACACGACCGGCTTGATACCGAACAACCCGATAACATAATTCAGTATACCGAACTCACCATGATATATCCATTTCCAGATTACACCAACGATTATCCCTGAGCTTATGACCGGTACGTAAAACAGGGCTTTAAAAAAATTCTGCAGCGGATTTTTTATATTGATAAGTGTTGCCAGAATAAGCGCTATAACCACAACGGACGGTACATTTATCAATACCAAAATCGCCGTATTTTTCATCGCATTCCAAAAGCTCTCATCACCAAACAC
>CAYLZA010000468.1:0-3529 GCA_964387575.1 uncultured Spirochaetales bacterium
CCACGTTGATTAACAGATGGATGAAGCTTCCGTCGCGACTCGGTGCGTTGATCACCGTCGGAACCTCGATATGCGGAGTTTCGGCGATTGTGGCAACGGGTCCGGCGATACACGCAAAGGATGAGGAGATCACATATGCGGTATCGGTGATAACCGTTTTCGGGATATTCGCCACCCTCGTCTATCCGGTGCTTTCGAGGCTGATAGTCTCGGGTGATCATATCCGGGCGGGGTTATTTCTCGGAACGGCGATTCACGATACATCTCAGGTGACCGGGGCGGGACTTGCGTACTCGCAGATGTACGAGATCCCGGACACGCTCAACGTCGCAACCGTAACGAAGCTGGTGCGAAATATTTTTATGGGATTATTGATACCGCTGTTCGGGATCGTCTATGGCTCAGACGCAAAGGCGGGTGCGTCCGCAGCCGGCACGCCCGCTCAGCGACCGTTTGTTAGACGGGTAGTATCGGCAGTACCGCTTTTCATTGTCGGATTTCTTCTGTTTGCGCTCATCCGGACCTTCGGCGACCTGTCGGCCGGATCTGACGGGGCGGCATTCGGTCTGATTCAACAGGAAAGCTGGGCGAGCATACACGGGGCGATAAAAAAAGCGGCGGTATATCTGCTCGTATTCGCGCTCGCCGGAGTGGGATTACGGACACGGTTTCGCAATTTCAAGGAGCTCGGATTCAAGCCGTTTCTCGTGGGGCTCGCAGCGGCGGTCGCGGTCGGGATTATCAGTTACGGATTGATCACGCTTCTCGGCTCATTCGTTGCGATACAGGTATAGGGCTATTGAGAGCTATTGGGGCTCACGGTAAGAAACATCGATCGAATCCGGCGCACTCGACCGGTTGTTGATCAAGCAATCAAATCGAAGGAGGAAATGCATCATGAAGATAGCATCACTCAAGGTTTTTCATATAAATCCTGGTCGAAAGGTCGGCTTCGGGACCGGGTGGGGGAAGAACTACACTCTCGTCAAGATTTACACGGACTCAGGAATAGACGGAGTCGGAGAAGCGTTTGGGACCGGCAAGGCCAAAACGATTGAATCGGCCATTGTCGAATATGGACGATGGCTGGTCGAAAAAGATCCTACCGACGTGCTCAGACACTGGCACGCCTATTATCGAGGATCTCGCTACCCCCTCGGAACGGCTACGCTCGCCGCGTTGAGTGCGGTAGAGCAGGCACTGTGGGATATATCGGGTAAAGCGTGTGGGCTTCCCGTGTACAAAATGCTCGGCGGTCCGCTTCGTGACAAAGTGCGAATCTACGCCAGCGGCTATCTTGCACAACCGCTCCATTTCTATGAGGAGGGACTGGAGCTCGTGGATGCCGCGAAAAGCGTCGTCGAGCGTGGATTTGATGCACTCAAGATTACTCCGCAACCGGATGACTGGAAACAAAAGACATCCAGACAGATACGCCGTGATTCGGTGGAACGGGTGCGTCGTGTACGGGAGGCGGTCGGACCCGATGTAGACATATGTCTCGACTATCACGGCAGAAATCTCTCGCCGGTGGAAGCGGTCAAGCTCGCACGGGATATCGAGCAGTACGACCCGATGTTCCTCGAGGAGCCGTCGCTCACATCGAACGCCGGGTCTCTCATCTGGACGAAACAGATGACGACGATACCGATAGCCGCAGGCGAGAGATGCGTGACGCGGGAGCTTGCCCGGGAGATCATCGAGAAGGAAGCCGTTCATATTCTGCAGCTCGAACCAATGGCAAACGGCGGTATTTTCGAAACGATCAAATGGGCGGCTTTGGCTGAGCTTCATCATATCGAAATAGCCCCGCACCACGCTTGCAGCCCCGTCTCGTTACTCTCGTGCGCGCATATCGATGCGTGCATTCCGAACTTCCTCATTCAGGAGTGTAACGTCGATCTCGACGATCCGTTTATCAGGGAAGTGTTTGTTGATCTGCCGGTTATAGAAAACGGCTATCTCAAGCTTCCGGAGCTACCGGGAATTGGTGTTTCATTCGATGAAGAAGCGGCGGCTCAGTACCCGTTCAAGCCGTTCGACAGACCGGTAGTCATTGGCGAGGACGGGTCGGTAGGGCTCGAGTAGCCAGATCGAAATATTTAGTTTCCTATCGGCTCGGCGACATTGCCGAAGATATCAGAGAGTCGTTTTCTCAAGTACTCGGGAAGCGGCGGCTTTTCTATCGATTTTACATTCTCTTCGAGCTCGTTGAGCTCTATAGTGCCGCACATCACTGTTGTCACGGGATCAGTGTGAAGGGCATATCGGTAAGCGGCTTCGACGAGTGAATTTACGCTTTCATCGTCGATGAGGAAGCCCAATGGATTCCTGTCCGGTACCGATTCTGCGTCAATAATTCCCCGGCGTTTCAGATCCGCGATTACCTGTTCGAGCCTCTCGGGATTCCAAAACAGATTCCGAACGGTAAAGATATTAATAACTCCGATATTGTCACGCCTGCAGAGTGGAAATATGGTTTGTTGCGCAGATTGGTTGATCATATTGTGACCGACCATTGCCACATCGACGAATCCTGTACGGAGTATCCGTTTGAGCCACTCATGTGAGCCATCCGATCTCGTCTGTTCGCTCGACCCGATATATCCGATTTTTCCGTCTCTTTTCGCCTTTTGTAGAACCGGTATAAGATCGTTTACCACCGGATCATAGTACTCCGGACCGGCAACCGCCATTAACATGATGTCAATGTGATCGAGCCCGAGTCTTTTAAGGCTCGAATCCACAGATTCGGAGACTTCTTCAGGTGTCATCACGTGCACGTCGTCGGTGTGCCCCCCGGCAAGCGGAATTTTGGTTGAAACAACAAATTCTTCCCGGGAAAAATCACGGAGAGCTTCGCCGAGAATGACCTCGCTTTCCAGATATCCCGGCGAAGTATCGAAGAAACTAATTCCCAGATTCTTTGCGCTATGAATAAGATTTATCATTTCATTCTTATCGCGACCTCTCCGTTGGCCCAGCGGATCATGACCGCCGGTTCCCATACCCATTACGGATATTTCCAGACCGGTGCGTCCGAGTATTCGTTTTTTCATATAAACCTCTACTACTTGATCAGACCGGTTCGTTTCGCCATTGTTTTTAAGTTTTTCTTGTCTTTTTCGTTAACGTCGAGCAAAGGCGGTCGCATCCGTCCGCCGGGAAGTCCCTCCTCATTCAAAAGAAATTTAACCGCCGACCAATATTTACCGGTAGCCTTCGTCGTATTGAGATAATCGAGCTCATACTTGTTTACGATGTCGAGCGCGCCCTTTACATCTCCACCGTCGAGCGTTTTGAAAAAATCAACTTCGATTTTCGGCCAGATATTTCCCAACCCGGTCAGATAACAACGTGAACCATACATGTGACCCCATACATGGTATCCCATACCGTCGGAACCCATGACTGCCGCTTTTCCGTCCGGTCCGTCGATTGCGCGTACGACATCGCGATGCCATCCGTAGTTTCCGGATGCATCCTTGAAGGCACCTACATTTGGAATCGAAGCTATATCGATAATTGC
>CAYLZA010000469.1:0-3482 GCA_964387575.1 uncultured Spirochaetales bacterium
AACACGAGACGAGAGAAGCTTCGGGGACCGATCATCTTCATTGAATGCAATAGTGTTTCATATCTCCGACTTCCCACGGGATCGTTGTCGGTGTTGGCGGCTACCAGGACGAGCCACCCGATATCGTTCAACGCCGCCGATGCGGTGAGGGCGGGCTTAACCGCCTGATAGTGATTAATTGAAACGAATCCGCCGTGGGTCAACACGATATCATAGCTCCCGTCGATCGGAATCGTTACATACTCCTTAATCGCATCAAACGCGGCACGATGCGCCGCTTCCAATTCTCCGGAATATACCCCGGTCAGATTGTATGCGTTGTCCAACGTAACATTGACGCTGAAGCTCACACCCGCCATTTCGGCAACTTCGAGAGATTCCTCATGATGCGGATTCCCATCCAATTTGAGGTCTCGCGAATCAGGGGAGCCGACCATCTCCGCGGAATGAAACGAATAGGTTGTTTTCTCACCCACAATTCCGGGACACACCGCTTTTCTTCCACCCGACGCTCCGGCCAGAAAATGGCTTTCCACAAGGCTCGTAGTGACTTTGAGATCCGCCTCCATATAGAGACGATTGATGTACACCTCGGTACCACGACCGGTAGTACCGAGATACATCAGTGATTCGGTATCGCGGCAATCATGACTCACAACTCGTACTTTCGATTGCAGCACCCGGTCGTCGAACATCGCCTTGATTTCATCTTGGAGCGGATGATGAGTTCCCGTACCTACCAGCACGGTTATTCGATCTTCCCGAAATCCCGCATCCAGTAAAACCTTTATGATCGGTCGGAGGATGCCCTGTGGGCCGTTATAAGGAACCGGTCGTGTGTGATCCGCCGTGACGATTACCGCGGTAGGCCCGTCGTATGATTCACGTGCCCGGGTCTGCCCTCTAGACGGATTACTCCCCGTTTGGGTCCGTGACACCCCGTCGGGTGCCGTCTGCTTCGCCGTAAAAGCCGAAACGGTTTCTGCGGCGATTCTCGCGAGAGCCGGTCCGTGAACCGGGTTGTCGAGCGACTCGAGTATCGCGTTTTCGGGATCGGAAAGCGCGGGAGGTGAAGACATCCTGAGGATATCTGTTTCAGAAGGAAGCTCGAGAGAAAGCGACTGCGTACCGAACGGGATTTGTACGGATTTCATCAATTCGCACCCTTTGTGGTTAGTTTAAGTATAGTAGGAATAATAACGAGGGTGGTCGTTGTCGCGGCAATTAACGCCAGTGTTACGACGAATCCGGCCCGACCGAGCAGGATAAATCTCGAAAAATAAAAGGTAGCGATACCCGCGATAATGATCAGCGTCGTCTGAACAATCGCCGCTCCGGTCTTGTGCATGGTTTCATGCAGTGCAATCCCGTAATCCTTCGTCCGCGATTCACGTCGAAAAACAAGAACAAAATAGAGGATATCGTCGTTGCTTATTCCCATCAAAGCCGCAACCATAAACACGTGGATCGGATCATGTAAGAAACCCGAAATCCCGAGCACGCCGAAATAGACAATAATGCCCGCAACAGTCGGAATCAAGCTCAGCAGTGCCCATCGAGCCGATCGCAACACGACGATCAAAAATCCGACGATTATCGGCGCAAAAGCCAATAGCGAAATGACCTGACTGCGCGACAAGTACGAAATATGCTGCAGATTTTCGATCGGAACACCGAGTATAGCGCCTGTTTTAAATCCTGCGGGTGTAAACGTCACCGTCCGTTCTCCCCGTGCGGTCCGCAAGGGGGTGGAATCTCCGAGCATGCTTCGCGTTTCGCGAATAAAGCTTTCAATTGCAGAGACACCTTCGGGATCGATGATCGAAGGGAAATCGGCCTGTAGTAAAAAGCGCGTTTTCCGCCATTCCGCGTCCACGAGAGCGCCGAAGCTCAGCCCGACTCCTCCTCCCGACAGCATTTCCATCGCCTCGCCGATCTCGGCTTCGCTCGTGGGCTTTACGGGTGTAACTTCTCCATAAAGCCTTCCCACCATAAACTCCACGAAATCGACGTATGATATCGATCGTGCAACCGCTTCGTTTGCTTCGAGCTTTGTATCGAGCTCGCGAAACGCTTCATATGCATCGAGAGATACGAGCCCGTATTGCTCCCCCGTATCGATATACGCTTTCAGATCGTGGGAAGCTTCGGCCCGATCGGAAAAATAGTTCATCGCTCGTTTGATCTCGGTATTTTTCCGGAATGTGTCTCGAGCGCTGTATCCGGCTTTAACCGAGGGAATAAATGCGGCTAAGACGACGATAACGATTCCGAACACCGTCAGCCGGAGCACAGGATGCTTCGGCGGGTGCTCGAGCCGGCGCATTGTACGCCGCCCCATGCCATCGGTCGCCGTCCGGTTTTTCGCCCGAGCTCGGTATTTTGTCGTAGAACGTTTTATCACTATGTCGAGAACGGGAGGTAACAGAAAAAGAGAGGTAATGAGCGCTGCGAAAATGCCGACGATGATCAGGGTTCCGAGCTGCGTAAGTATTCGGCTCGGTGTAACGAGAAGGCTGATGAATCCGATCATCGTAGTGAATCCGGCGGCGAGGACGATCTGCCCGACATGCTCGAGCGTGTCCGCCATGTTCCCATACCCGAGCGCATGATATCGGAAGATATGGATACCATAGCTCGTTGCAATGACAAGCACGATTACCGGAACCATCATCGTTGTTGTTTCGACTGAGCTTCCGATCAACGGGTAAAAAGCAAGCGTCCAGAACGCAGGCACCATCGATACAACACTCAGCAGAAATCCGATAATCAACGACCTGGATATAAATACTTCGACGACAAAAACCACTGCCAAAGCCAATGCGCCGAGCAGAAGAACTTCGGAGACAACCGCGCGACTTACATATGCCTTGGCGATCGAATCACCGAAAAAATGAACATCCGGGGCATCGAGAGCCGAGATCAATTTTTCGCCGTACTCAGCCGGGATTACGTCGGCATCAGGGATGACGTAGGTGTAGATCGCTTTCTCGTCCTTCGAAATGAAAAAGTCTTTAAACAACGGCGTGGCAAGCACACGCTCGGTCAGAGCCTCCGCCGACGGATCCTCACCAGGTCTATACAACTGGCGTTGCTCGAGTGCTCCCTCCTCAACGAAAAGATCCTGTAGATTCGTGAGACTCACAACCGCATCGGTACCTTCTATCGATTCCGCCTCATTAGCGATTGTCTCCAACCGTTGGAGAGCACCGGGAGCTATCAACGACTCCACATCGAGCGCTACGATCGCGAAATTGTCCTGATTGAAAGCCGCGTCGACTTCCTCCTCGATAATCCTGTACGGATCGTCTTCCGGTAAGAATAGCGTAAAGCCGGATTGAAAACTGAGCCGCCCTATGAGAAACGCACCGGCAACGGTGAGGAGTAGCACCGGTATAACCAGATAGCCACCGAGTTTTCTGTACAGCTTGGCAGGTATTGTGAACACGTTAGCCCAAAGTTATACTCGTCATGCCCAAGGC
>CAYLZA010000470.1:0-3481 GCA_964387575.1 uncultured Spirochaetales bacterium
GTTTTTTTTAGATCTTCCTTGATTGCTTTGATATTTATCAGCATAATAAGTGACTTGTTTTATTTTTTTGCGTGAGTAAGAACGGATGAATGTTTTTTGAGCTTCGGAGCAGTATATGGTCGACGAAAATATCGCTTCGTTGTTGAGAGAAAAGAACATCCTCGCGGTATTGAATATTCTCCGTCACGAAAGAAAAACATCCCGCGCGGAAATTGCGCGTAATACCGGACTCACGCCCGCGACTGTCTCGAATATCGTTTCGCGGCTGGAAAACGAAGGTATCGTTCAGATCGTCGGACCCGGCACATCTAGCGGGGGTAGACGACCATTGCTGGTGGAGTTCGAGCCGGAGGCGTTTTACCTCGCCGGAGTGGATATCGGTGTATATAAAGTGGTGGTCGTTATTATAGATCTTCATGGTACAATCATAAAGCGAAGAATTGTAGAGCTTTCTCCGACGAAGGGGAAAGCGGTAAATCTTTCTGCAATCATCGAAGCTGTCGGTGCGACACTCGACTCACTCGGAGCGGCGAAATGCAAGGTGAAGGGAATAGGAATCGGCGCGCCGGGCATAATCGACAATGAACGAGGCGCAATCCTCTGGGCTCCGAATCTCACGGGTTGGCAGGAAACTCCGGTGGCGGAGATCTTCCACGATGCATTCGGGCTCTACAGCTTTCTCGAGCATGATGCAAAGGCTATGGCGATCGGCGAGGCCAGATTGGGAGCCGGGCGTGGAAGAAAAGATATTTTCTCGATTATCATCGGACGAGGTATTGCCGGCGGAATCATCGTAAACGGCACGCTATATCGCGGACACAGATCCGCCGCAGGTGAATTTGGGCACATAACGGTCAACCATTCCGGACCGATGTGCAGTTGTGGCAACCGAGGCTGTCTCGAGGTTGTGGCGGGTGGTCGGGCGATAGCGTCTTCGGCAATTCGCGCGGTACGCGAATCGGGTGATTCGTTGATCATGGAGCTTGTCGGAGGACGAGTAGAGCGCATTACCGCCAAGGTGGTAGCGGAAGCCGCGGCAAAGGGAGATGTGTTGGCCATGAGGATAATGGATGAAGCGGCGGAATACATCGGTATCGGGCTTGCGGATGTGCTCAATCTCATCAGTCCCGAGTTGGTCGTCTTCGGAGGCGGCGTTTCGCGAGCCGGAGATTTTTTTATCAATCGAATACAAGAGGTCGCAACCGGGCGTGCGTATACCTGCAAGCTATCAGTGCCCGATTTTGCGTTGTCCGAGCTGGGAGAGAATGCGATAAGCGTCGGCGCCGCGGTTCTCGTCCTCGAGCGGATACTCGATACATCCGCACCGAGAAAGAATTAGCCCCGGTTCGGTCATACTACGGAGGTTGCAAGAATGAGAAAAGTTCGATTGCGACCCATCGGGTGCGGTCGGGGCGCCGAACGTATATGACGATGATATCGACGGGGTAATTATCATCACCCCCACGAATGAGCATACGGATCTGGTGGCGAGTGCGGCAGAGGCCGGAAAGCATGTCTACTGCGAAAAGCCGTTTTCAGTTTATTTCGATGACGCGAAAAGGATGGTTGATGCATGTAACGAACACCGGGTCATTCTCCAGATAGCATTCATGAAACGATTCAACAGATCATTTCAGCGGGTAAAGGAGATTATCGATGAGGGAGTGCTCGGGGATTTATTCGAGATGCGCGTGGTATGGGACAACTCCCGATTCGGTGCGACCTCAGAGAATTATCGTCATCGTGCAGCCTCCGGTGGTGGCTATTTGCAGGAAGACGGATCTCATCCTATAGATGTGTGCAGATGGTGGATGGGAGATGTCAAAACGGTAACCGGTGATTTTCTGATCGTGGATAAGGAGCGTGTGGAAAATGACGATGTCGGTATCGTCACGATGAAACATGCCGGCGGCGGGTTGAGCACACTGCATATTACGATGCGTACCCATAGAACCGGCGATCATCGAAGTCCACGAAAACGGAAGATGTAAAACCGACCATACGCTGCTGACGTCGTGGAACCCGCAGGAGGAACTTATATCGAACTGGCAGTATCTCAATGAAATGCGCCATTTCTGTGATTGCATTTTGAACGGTAAAAAACCCGACGTGAGTGCCGATGAAGGCGTTGCGGTTGTAGAAATCGTCAACGCCGCGTATCTATCGGCGATAAGGGGAACAAAGATCGATCTCCCTCTCGAGGAAACACCGGAGTTCACATCATGCTTGTTGAGGTAATGAGATACGATCTCAGCCGTCGGAATAGCGCCTGTTTGCGGATCGTGGGTAGAGACACCGCACTCGATAAGATCCTCGACGATTTCGGTAATTCTGCCGTCCGAAGAAAGATAGACGTGTGCTCCGTTTTTCCTGCACTTCCCGAACAACTGCTTGAAAGCCGGCTTGAGGTGTTTTCTGAACATATCGGGGTTGATCATCAACGAGTTTTGCGTACCTATATCGGTGTGAAACCAGAGCACGTCTACCCCGATTTCGAGCCACGCATCGACAAGCTTGTTTTCATAATCGAATACCATGTCGATCAACGTGGGAAGATGCGGATCGTCGGTCGCAAAATCGATCATCAGATTCTCGAACCCACGAAGGAAATACATGCGGTCGAACAATCGTTCTCCGCACCCCCACACTAGTTCATCTTGCGTTCGTTTTTTCTCGATCTCTCGTTGTATGAGCTCCCAATCCCAATCGCTTTCGACCCCATTCGTTTTTTCGTGTGGCGCGCGGGTCGGGGGGACGATAGTCTTTGAGCCTGGACCATTCCGCCAAAGGATGTCCGACAACCTGTCCCTCGAATCCGTCGAGCTCGTTGTGCCACAGGCATCCCCAGCTGTCGGTGAAATATCCCTTCGAGTAAGCTGGAGGGACTCCAGTGAAAAGCCCGGCAGGATTCGGACGAGTATGCGGATCGAAGAAACTTGGATAAGCGTCGCGCAAATCCGCCAGTGCTTTTCCGTATGCTCGATCTGCATCGTGGGGAAGCGAAACGGTACACGGTATCCATTCGGGATAACGGAATTCCAATGCTCTCAAAAAATTTTCTCTGGAAGTCATTATCCGCTCTCCTATCCTTTTACTGCACCCGCCGTAAGCCCCTGGATAAGCGCCTTTTCCAATAAAAAGAAAAGCACCAGCGGCGGAATCGCAAAAATGATCGCGATGCAGGAGAGCATATTCCAATATGTTTGATACTGTCCGATTAGCGTCGACATACCGACCGGTAGCGTCCGTACCTCATTTGAGTTCGTAAGCACGAGAGCAAACAGTAGCTCGTTCCAGGCACCGAGGAACGAAAAGACGAAGGTTGCTGCGAGCCCCGGAATCGTCAACGGCAGCACGATTCGCCAAAGGATCTCCATACGCGAACACCCGTCCATGAGCGCCGCCTCGTCGAGCTCCTTCGGGATCGTTCTGAAGTAGCCGTAGAGCATCCATGTCGAAAACGGAACGAAAAAGGCCGAGT
>CAYLZA010000471.1:0-3477 GCA_964387575.1 uncultured Spirochaetales bacterium
TGGTTATTACGACGATGCTGCTCGCTTCGGGAACCGGCGGCCGACTCTCACGGAACGCACGTGCCCGTCTTCAATCCCCCGTTGCCGTGGGTGTCGCGCTGATCCTTACGGCTTCGGCGCTCCTCTGGCGGCACACCACCTATCTGTTGTTGCCGCTTCCCGCAGCGGCGAGAGCGGCGCTCCTGCTCGCCGTGGTATTCCTCCTCTCGCTGCCGATCGGCGTCCCCTTTCCGATCGGGATGCGCTATCTTCCGTCGACGCCGTCGGCACGTGCGCAGGCATGGGCGCTGAACGGCGTCTCATCGGTCGTCGGCGCCGCTCTCGCCGCGCAAATCACGCTCTCGGTCGGGATATCAGCGCTTTTTGTCGCTGCGGTAGTGCTCTATCTGCTTACAATCCCGGTGTTTCGACTCGCTCAGCCGTAGAGCCGTGCAATCTCATCCACTTCGAAAACCGGCTCTCGAATAGATCGACCCGATCGATGCCACCGTACGCCCGATTGTCGTTCGCTTACCCGTCCGATCGGTTGAATGTCGACACCGATATTCCGTACGGCGGTAACAATCGATGCTTCCGAATCTTCCGGACACGCGATCAGGAGATTCCCTGAGCCGATCAAACCGAGCGGATCGAGACCGAGGGCGATACAAAATCGGTTCGCCTCAGGGAGTATCGGTATGCGATCGGCGTCGATTTCGAGACCGCGGATCTTTCCGAGCTCGGAAAGCGCGGTGGCAATTCCGCCTTCGGTTACATCGTGCATCGCGCTTACGTTTCCGGCATCGACCGCCGTCCGCGCCTCTTCTACGATCGAAAGCGCCTCGCTGTAACGTTTTGCCCGTTCTATTTCAGTAGTGTCGATACCTGCCGCCGACAATCTATCTGCAAATTCGAAGGCGAGAAGCCCTGTTCCCTCGATCGCTATCGCTTTTGTAAGGAGAATCGTATCTCCCGGACGCATTTTCGATTTATCGACCACGCGATCCCGTTCGACGGTTCCGATCATCGTACCGGACACCACCGTTCTCGAGACCGCGTCGGTAATCTCGGTGTGGCCTCCGATCAGCGTAATCCCGGAACGATTACACGCGCTTCCGAGATCCTCGAGAAGCGTCTGAGCCGTTTCTTCGGTCGTACCGTTTGGAAACAAAATCGTAGCCGATAACCAGCGTGGATGCCCGCCTGTGGTGGCGATGTCGTTGGAATTGATCAGTACCGTGTAGTACCCGATGTTGTTCGTCGCAAATGTTATCGGATCGCTGGTAACTACATAGAGCTCGCGTTCTCCCGTGTCGATAAGAGCGGCGTCTTCACCGACACCGGGCCCTGTCGAAACAGTATCATCGGTATCCAGTCCTTCGATAAAACGGGCGAGGATTCCGGCAGGGATCTTCCCCTGATTCAAGTGATGACTCACGGGCCGGGCCGTTCGCTCTTCGGTTGCGAGAGGATTTCATGCCAGACGATTGCCCGTTGCAGCGGGGTATAGCGATCGAGCCGTTGCAGCAGCTTCTGCACTCGAGGTCGTGTGTTGTAACGGGCGGAAGGGGTTTTGAACACCGAGAGGTTTTCCGCCGTGTCGAGCTTGGTTGCTACACCACCCGGTTGTTTCGGTCTCCATCCCTGCTCGAGTTTCTCCGTCTCCCCCGGAGACTCCTGCTCCTCGCTGAAGCTTCTTATAGTGACTGATCCGATTCCTGTGGATTCGGCGCCTGCCGATCCTGCACCGCCGGACCCGACTCCGTCCGGATCCGAACCGCTCGACCGGTACTGAGCCGTCGCATGCTGTGCGCGTGGATCGAACGAGGTAGGCGATGCCGCCGCCTCGGCGTTTTCGGATCTTTTCTTTCCTCCTGCGATTCTCCGGCGCAGTGAAGAGAGCCTTTGGTTATCGAATAACCGTCGTGCAAAGGTCAGCACGAGCGGGCCGATAAACACCAGGATAAGCGCGAGAATGATGATCAAGAGCTCCATACTTCTATCCCGTTACGATCCTGTTCTCGTCTCGCCGCCGGAACGTGGTACTATCGATCATCCCGGTCTTCACCCGTTTCGCCTTCGCCGCCGATGCTCTCTCTCATACCCGTGTCGGCCTGGATATTTCTGAGCCGGTAATAATCCATAACGCCGATATTCCCTTCACGTAGCGCCTGCGATACCGCTTTGGGGATCTCCGCTTCCGCGAGAACGACCTTCGATCGATTTTCTACGACTGCAGCCGACATTTCCTGCTCACGCGCCTCGGCGGCCGCCCGTCGCTGCTCGGCGATCGCCTGGAATCTACGTTTGTCGGCCTCCGCCTGATCGGCCTGGAGCTTGGCGCCGAGGTTCTCTCCGACGTCTACGTCGGCTATATCGATTGAGAGTATTTCGAATGCGGTTCCCGCATCGAGTCCCTTTTCGAGCACTCGTCGCGAAATCTGATCGGGATTCTCGAGCACGTCCTTATACGACTCAGCCGAACCGATCGTGGTTACGATACCTTCGCCGACCCGTGCTATGATCGTCTCCTCGGTTGCCCCTCCTACGAGACGTTCGATATTCGCCCGAACCGTTACCCGTGCGCGGGCTTTGAGCTGAATACCGTCTTTTGCAACCGCATCGATTGTGCGCCGGCCGGTTTCCGGATTCGGACAATCGATTACCTTTGGATTGACGCTCGTTTTAACCGCGTCGAGCACATCCCTTCCGGCAAGATCGATCGCAGCAGCCCGCGCAAAGGAAAGATCGATATTCGCCTTGCTTGCCGCTATGAGCGCCTTGCTGACGCGAAGTACATCGCCCCCGGCAAGATAGTGCGTCTCAAGGAGATCCGAATGTACACCGATTCCCGCCTTGGTGAGCATGATCCTGCTGTCGACGATGACGCCCGATTTCACCCGCCGGATCCACATACCGATGAGCCGTCCGAGCCCGATCGGAGCACCCGAAAGAAGCGCCCTGAACCACAATCCAAAGAACTTGAGGAAAAACGCAAGAAAAACCAGTGCTATGACGCCAATGATGATATATACCACTACCATTCGTTACTCTCCTTCCGAACGACTATTCGGTTTCCAGCCACTTTCCGGACAATCACATGCTCTCCCGAATCGATAAACTCACCACCGGTCACAACGCTGTATTTCCGTCCTTCGATCTCGACCGTTCCCGAGGGGCGCAGCATCGATACCGTTTTTCCACGCTTACCTTCGATTCCAGCATACGGTTCGGCATCCTTCGGAATCGACTGAACCGCCGAAGACTCGCCTGATCCCGTTGTGTCATTGCCACCGTCTTCGGCCCCCGACCCCGTATCCGAGCCGCCGGAGTCCCGGTTGTTCCGCAGAATCAACCACTTGCCGACGACGCTCTTCGGAAACAGCTTGAAGTAGAGTGCTATTACCGACGGCGTTGCGATAAGCGTTCCTATGAGAAAGACCGTTCCTACTACTGTTCCGTAACCGTTGTACGCAAGAACGATTCCTGCAATCATGC
>CAYLZA010000472.1:0-3474 GCA_964387575.1 uncultured Spirochaetales bacterium
CTTTCGAGACCGAGCCTCACTATTGTATGAATGTCGTTGTAACCGCCATAAATATCCTGAGGATCATCGAGGAATTTGAGATCCCATTCGGCAAACATCCAGTGGGGCGACCAGCCGGTAACAACGATCTCTTCGTTGTTGTTTATGGCGGTTTCGAGAGCGCTTGTCATCGTATCGCTCGATCCCGAATCGAGCGTCCAGTTCCCGAGTGAATTCGTGTCGTTGTCTATTGCCGTCTGGGTTTTGGTGTTGAGACCGGACCCGGAGCCGATGCCGGTAATCGTGCTGTTGAACAGAGCGGCATTGGCATCGAGGTCGGCTATCGAGTCTACATTCACGTACGATGGAACGACGAGACCGGAGATAGCGTAGTAGAAGTTGATCCCGACATCTTCAACTTGATCCGTGTATTGACCGTTTTCGCCATAATAATCTGCATGGTAATCCGGGAGCCAGGCGGAGAGCATTGCGTCCGCCGAGCCGTCCGCTACCGACGACCACACTTGGGCGTTATCCTTCATTTCCAGCGTCACGTCGAATCCGTTGTCTTCGAGAATTACTTCTGCAACGTGCGAAAATGCCCGTGCATCGGCCCAGTCCTGATACGCGATTGTCACCGGTGGTTTTTCGAGCGCGTCGTCCGGGTTCATATTTGGAAAGATGAGTGAGAGCAGATCACACGAGGCAACAAACGTTACCGTGACTGCAATAAGAGCGATTTGAGAGAGTCTTCCTACCTTCACTGTTTTCTCCTTTCGGCGAGTGGATTCGCATTCATAGAACGCAAAGAGTAGTTGGCTCTAAACACTCGCGCCGAGCTTATTTTGACTAAAAAAATAAACATTATCATCGCGGAGGTCAATTGTTCGGAGGTACGCCTGAATCTGCTTCCGCTTCGGTGATTGCGAAAAAGCTGCGGATGCCTTTTGAAGGAAGCTGCGGGAAGATGAAAAGCCCGATTGTGGCAAACGCACCCACAATGACCCACCGAAGCGGGAGGAACTCACCGAGAATACCACCGATAGCCATACCGATCGGGGTCATACCCTGGGTCATCGTCTCGAGAAGCCCCATGACCTTTCCCCGGACCGTTTGCGGGACTGAAAGCTGGATTACGCTGTTTATCAGTACATTTAGGACGGCATTCGCGAAGCCACCCACGGCAAGACAGACGATCATCGGAAAGAAGCTTCCCCACAGCGGGAAAACGCCGAGCAACACGACGAACACGACCGTAGACAAGCCGAAGAAAAATGTTCTTCGTTGGTTCGGTATCTTGACTGCTGCGGTCATTGCCATTCCTGCGATCATTCCTCCCGTGAGCGCCGCCATCGCTATACCGTAGCGCTCCGGTCCGAGAAATTCGGTGCGTTTGAACAGCGGTATAATCAACACGATTGCGATAAATGCGAAGAAGTTGAGTACCCCTGCCGCGAGCATGAGGAATCTCAATCCCTTCGAATGCCACACGAATCGAATACCTTCTTTCATATCGGCCATAAAATGAAGGTTCACCGATTTGTGAAATACTCTTGGTATTTTGATAAACATTTCGGTTATCGAAGAGAATATGTACGAGAGCCCGTTTACGAGGAACATGAGCGGCGCCGGTACCAATGACGATACCGGCGGCGAAAACCATCCAGATTTCGAGAACACCTGCATATGCAGCCATGGCCACCGCGAGGATAGCGATACCGCGGACGGCGTCCATGATCACGAGAAGCCATTTGCGATCGCTTCGGTCGACCAACACGCCTGCGAACGGTGCGATGATCACCCGCGGAATAGTCGCGGCGGCCATGAGGGTTCCCATCAGCCCGGTAGAGCCGGTAACTGCGAGAACCCAGAACCCGAGGGCGATCTCATAGATTACATCACCTACCGCGGAAACAAACTGTCCCTGCCAGAGAAGAAAGAAGTTGATATTCCAGAGTTTTCCCTGTTTATTCGTCCGATCGTCCATTACCCCTCCGGTGTTGAGACAGCTTGTATGTTTGCGGATCGCGGTATTATGTCGGTTCTACCGGAAAATGAATAGCTATGTGATGTTTTTCTTCAGGATCATCCGGTGGATTATTGAGGTTGAGGCCTGGAGCGGGGACTTTCGGGCATCGTAGCAATACGAATTATATCGTTGTTTTGCCGGATTTCCACGATGATACGGATGCTGATCCACATTGATCAGCACTATACGAACGTGCTAAAGGTATATGAAAGGCAGCCGGTGGAAATACGAGAGCTCAAACCCGAGGAAACCGAAGAAGGGCTTCGGTTCAGAAACACAAATTTCAACGACATCCCGCGCGAGCATTGGGATGCTATGAACTGTACCGCGGTTATCGCACGCGAAAATGATCGGATAGTCGGATTGATTCCGCTGCAATATAGGCGTCAGCTTTTGCGTCCGGGCGTTGAGATCCCGGTTGTCTATGAGAATGCGGTCGGTGTTGCCGAAGAAGTGCGAAGCCGCGGTATCGGAACAGAAATGCTCGATGTTGCAGGGCGTTTTATGAAAGATCGGGTTGATGCGCTGTTCGTGATACGGAGCGGCGAACGGACGAATGGATACCGGTTCTATCGCAAAACCGTGCACGGTGATATTTGCTATGCCCGGGAATTTCGAAAAAACGCGGCAGAGATTTTGAACGGCGCGGGGCGTTTATTCGGCACCAAAGCAAATCGACGACTTGATATTCGCAGTGTTACTCCTGAAGAGTGGAATATGGCGGATACGGAAAAGAATCGCCTGTACGGCTTGCGATATGGTGAATACGGCGGAGGACGTGTACGCGAGGCCGGTTATTGGCCGATGGTGATTCGCTCTCACGTTTATCGTGGACGGTTCAAGCTATTTCTCCATGCGCGCACCGAAGCGGGTGATCTGTGCGGATATCTTCTGGCTTTGGCGGGAGATCGTCGTGATCCGGAGGGCTTGTTCGTGTGTGAATCCGCGGGCACCCATGACGCCGTTACCGCGCTGTTGATTCGTGAAGCCGCATGTGTGATCGGTTCACACGAGATTCGGTTTCCTTCGGTTACGCTCGAGGATCCGATAACGCCTGTGCTAACGGATTTGGGTTTTATGTCACAGGAGAGTGAGCCGCAGATTATGTGCCGGATCCTTCGAGCCGACAGGATTTTTGGTACTCTCGCGGCCGGCTCTGATTTGATCGACACTATTGATTTCAGTATTCGTACCCCGCACAGAGATATCATTGTCAATAGACCCGATAACGTTCGCTACGAGGTGCGTATGGAGATGAAGGAGCATCTCGTCTCCCGCCTGTTTACTTCACGGCTCGATCTGCAAGCCGCCGTCGATATGGAAATGGTACGTGTGAAAGGCGCCGATTCCGGATTGATTCGGCAACTTTCGGAGATATTCCGCTATACCGGATGGGCGCAGACGTATAGCGACTATGTATAGATCTCCGACTAATATCTCCACCACGGAGATGGTCTTCGCCGGAT
>CAYLZA010000473.1:0-3452 GCA_964387575.1 uncultured Spirochaetales bacterium
CCCGTAGCGTCGGTTTCTACCGAGTATTCACGCGGATTGATACAGATCGACAGATGTTTTGCTTTTCGATTTTGCGTGTTCGACATTTTGTCTGTATGCATACTCCCGGTATCCATCCTCCCGTATCGTTTCGAGCGCAAAGGGAGGTGCATCGTTCTTATCATAGTCGGTCGTATGATCGTAACCGGTCGGAACATACGGACCGTCTATCCACTGTTGATATTCCTTGAATGTAGCTTCTCTCGATGTTTCGAGGACCGAATCGAGATCCCACTTCCCTATGACCTCGGGGGCGTGTTTGGAAACGACCCCGGAAAACACGGTCATAATATTCCCGGATCCGTACGACGCCATCAGAATCTTTTTTCCGACGATTTTTTTTCCGAGACGTTGATATTGACGATAGAGCTGAAACGCAAGCGACATATACATTGCACCGGTATAGATATTACCTACATCGGCGACTGCATCGGTGCCGTCGTAGAGCCCTTTTGATTCGATATACTTCGTCACCTCTTCGTCTTTGAGATCGAGGTACTTTTTGATAACCCCCTTGAGCGCAGTTTCCGGGAGATTTCTGAACGGTACGTGGAGAACGATAAGATCCGATTCGCGGAGCACATCGGCCGGCGTGGTACCCGCCCGTTCGGCATAATCGACGAGCGCGGCGTCGAGCGTTTCCCGGTAGCACTGTATCGAATATGTTCCCTTTACCTGTGCAGTTTTTGAACCGAGTGGTCTGAAGAAATCATCCACGTCTTTCGAGCAATACCCCTGTGAGCTCAAATCGAGCTCGATGAGCTTAGGATCAGGTTCTACGAGCAAAGAAACCGATCCGGCGCCCTGGGTTATTTCCGCGGTCGAGTGGGTTTTGTATCGCGCGATATCCGAGCACACGACGAGCCCCGATTCCTTTTCTCTGCCCGAAGCCGAAAGAAGCGCGGCAACGCTCAAAAGCGACAGCGTGCCCCCCGCGCATGCGTGTTGTACCTGAAAGCTCGAAATCGAATGAGGTATCGGTACGTTGGCTTTTTCGAGCATCCCCTCCACATACGCCGATACCGGCTTCGAGTGATCGACACCGCTCTCAGTTCCGACGGTCAGGTAACGGATCTTCGAAACATCGAGCTTCGGATTGGACTGAATTATCTTGTATGCCGACGATGCGGCCAACGTGGCGGTGTCCTCCCAAACCGACGGGAAACGAATGGCACGTTGCCCGGTGGTTCTGCACGCTCTTTGAAGATGACGCTCGAGACGGGGAAGCTCCCGAACACGTTCGTCAACGAGTGTGTTGAGACTGATCTTGGGTTTGGGAAGATAGATTTGAATGTCACTGATTCCGATTTTTGTGTGTTTCATGATGTGAATATAACACAGTTCGTGTTGTTAGTCCATAATAGTTTTGATTTCCCATGTAAATTATCACGTAATGTGTTGAAAGTCGTAATCACAACACACATTGGTGTAACACACGGGAGCACTTGAAAATATATGACAAAAACTGAACACAAACAACCGGCTGACCACACAACCGGGCATTTCCCAATATGGTTATGCAACCCTCGATTGCCTGCGCCGTTTCCTGCGATACCGCCTGAATTCCTGCACACCGGTATGGTCAGCCGAGGAGGCGCCACATTTCGGATATGTAAAAACGGTAGTGCTCGAGGGGAGTGCCGTTGGGAATTCGGTGATCGAGTCCGAGCACGCAACCGCCGGACTTCACCATCGGTGGAACCTTGTATTCGAGCTCGGCGGTTATCTGTTCACGGGTTTTTCGAAGAACATGTTTGTCTATTCCGCCGTAGATCGCCGGCTGTGTTCCGAACCGTCGCCGTGTCTCGACGATGTCCATATTCGCCGCCGGCTCGAACGGATGCATCATATTGACTCCGGCGTCGAGAAACGACTGAATGACCGCATTCATATCTCCGTCGCTGTCCTGATCGAAAAGACGCGCACCTCGTGAGGAGACGAGATCCCATATGTTCCGGTAATACGGTGCGATAAACTCCTCGATCTGCTTTGGTCCGGCGAGCGGACCCGACTTTCCGGCCATATCCTCATGAACCGAGAGGAGATCGACGGTGACGCGGCTCGTAACACGATCGAGCACCTGATACGCGGTATCACAAATCGTGTTGAGAATATCGTGAATGAGCTCCGGGTTTTCATAGTACGCATAACTGAGCTCGATTTCTCCCATCAGCTCACGCGGTTCATCATAACCGCCGGGGATCGAAACACATACGACTTGATTGTTCTCGAGCATTCGCCGGGCTTCATCCTCCCAGCCCGGTGAGAACCGGGATTCGTCGAATTGATAGAGCGGTTTTATCTCCAGCCAGTCGTCCATCGTTTTGACGGGAAAGCTCAACGGTAACGCGAGGGTTGCGGCGCCTTTCGGGAGCTTCATCCGACGACCGATATCGTCGATGGTGATACGATACTCTTCGGTGTCCTCCACCATCTGTGGCTTCCGACGAACCATTCGTCCGGTATTTACCGGAATACGCCCGCGTTTCTCGCAGCGGAAGCGAAAAGCCGAAAGATCGAGCTCTTCGGGGGTTGCTCCCTGTTCGACCCACTCCTCTTTGAGCCCGATAATCGGACCGAATATTTCGGTAAAAAGCGGCCGATCGTTTCGCTGAAACGTCATGTAGTCGAGAAACTCCTCGCGACCGACCGATCTCTCGATATTGATCGCGAGTTGTTCGTGAGTTGCCCATCGCAGTCGTTTTTTACTCATATCGTACTCGTAGCGGGATTATACGTGGCATGAAACCGGAGGTGAAGAGGTGTGAGTCGTTTATTCCGTGTCGAACAGCGTTTCCAACACGGTTTTGAGCTCTTCAGCAGATGCAGCGTGCGCATCGGCGCCGATCCGCAGCGCCAGATCGGGATCATCCGAAAACGCCTGACCACCGACGATCACTTTGATCTTTTTGTCTCCGTTTTGTGACTGAGCGTTCCTGATATGGGAGATGATGTTCTCGACTGAGTCTATCGTTCTCGGCATCGTAGCCGATAATGCGAGAATATCGGCGTTCCGGTCGACGACGGCTTGATGTACGCTCGATGTCGGCGTATTCGAGCCGAGAAAAAAGCAATCCCAACCCATCTCTTCGAGCAAATCCGCAATCATTCGTATACCTATCTCATGGAGCTCGCCGCCGGCGGTCAATGCAACGACGATTCCTCGCTTTGTTTCGGTCCGCTCGAAAAACGGATGAAGACGCCCCATCAATGTTACACTCGACGCGGATATATAGTGCTCTTCGGAGACATCAATCTCGTTTCTCTCCCATCTTCTGCCCACTTCATACAGAGCAGGTACGAGCACATTCTTATATACGTTACGAGCGGGCTCACCATCGCGGACGAGACCGAGCACGAATTGAAACGCTTCTTCCTTTTTTCCTTCGAGAAGAAGACTCAAATAGTGCTCC
>CAYLZA010000474.1:0-3447 GCA_964387575.1 uncultured Spirochaetales bacterium
GCGTCACATTTTGAACTGCCTCACCATTATTCGTTCTTGACCGGGTATCTCGCGGGTCTGTACAATGGTGGCGAAATTTTTCGTGAGGAGCTGCCGGTATGGCTTTTACATTGTCTATTTATCCGTGGGTATATATCGCCAAATACTCGGAGGATTCCGGGTGGCAGGAGTCATACAAGGAGAAACCTCACAAGAGCATGGAGGAGGAAGCCGCACTCGATGAAAAGGCTGCCGACGAGCTTCACGCTCAACGCAATTCCTTCCCGGAGCTTCCGCTGGTCAACTACACCACTCAGTATGGGCTCGGGTGCTTCGAAGGGCTCAAAGCCTTTCCTCAGATCAACGGCTCACTCAAGCTTTTTCGTCCCGAAGAAAACGCAAAGCGTTTCACCCGATCGATGCAAGGGCTCAAAATGCCGCCTTTTCCCGAAAAGTTGTTCGTCGAAAGCATACAGCAGATCATTGCGCGGAACGCCGCGCTCGGTTTTGCTCCGAAGTTCGATCCGGAGTGGGAAAAGGACGACTTTGTAACCGGCCACGCGGTATATGTCCGCCCGTTTTCATACTCCGAGCCTGCAATCGGGCTCGGTCTGAGCAATCGGCCCTGGGTGACTACTATAACGACCCCCGTGGGATCGTATTTCCGTCCCGGGACCACCGCAGCGGTTACAACCAAACGAATCCGTGCGGTTCCCGGCGGTACCGGATGGATAAAGTGCAACGCCAATTATGTGACACCGATCCTCGCAAAGAAGGAAGCCGAGGCCGCCGGTTATATGGAAGCGATATTCCTCGACGCCGTCGAGCACTCCTTTATCGAAGAAGGATCATCGTGCAACATTTTTTTCTATTTGAAGAACGGAAAACTCGTTACGCCGGACCTGCTCGACACGGTGCTTCCCGGTATTACTCGCTCGAGCGTTCTCGATCTCGCTTCGGATATCGGTATCGACACCGAAGAACGAAGGATTTCCATCGATGAGGCGATGTCCGATGCGAAGGAGGTTTTCGTCACCGGGACCGCAGCCGGCATAGCCTATATCGAGTCGATAACGCATCAAGGGAAGAAATCGGTCTACAACGACGGCAAAATGGGTGAGCTCACAACCACGCTTCTGAAAAAGCTCAAAGGCACACAATACGGCGCCGAAGAGGACGTCCACGGCTGGATGATACCGGTAACCTAACGCCAACGCACCGAGGATTACCGGTAGCGTTGCGCCGAATCAAAACCGTACCTCGAAAGCTAATCGAAATCGATATCCTCGAGATCTTTAGGCACCGATGAGTAGATTTCCACATTAAAATCGGTTTCCGGATAGAGAATGCTTCGCATATTGAGATACGACAGGTTTTTCGATTCCGTCCGGACCAGCGTCTGCCGGTCCCGCGTCAATCGATCGAAGAACTCCGAGGCTCGCGTCAGATAGGACAACCCCTGCGATCGTTTCGACTCATCGCCGGACACCTCGGAAACACGGAAAAGTGTGGCACCCAAATTGTTGTAACTACGCATGAGATTTTCGAGCAGGGCACGATGATCGTCACGCTCCTCCGGGCGAATAATATCGATTTTTTCTCTCCTCGATTCGAGTGAATCGAGAACGTGCAGATAATATCCTTGCGCCGAGCTATATCGTTCACGTCGATAGAGGGCATTCGCCGTCGCATACATGAGATTTGTATTAGCTGAGTAGCTTCCGGCGGCCTGGTAGAATTTGATAAGCGCCTGATCGTACTCCTCCAATCGATAACGAATAGCACCGATCTTGTATCTCACAGACGGTGGTGTGTATCCGTTTTCTTCAGCGTCCTGATACGCGTTCAGCGCGGGAGTATTCTGTCCGGCCACGTAGTAGAAAATGTCTCCAAGACCGGCATACGTCCTTCCGAACATCGGATCGGGGGTAAGTCGATTATTGGACTTCACCTGTTCATAGAGCGAGATCGCCCTATCGTATTTTTCCTGCGCTTCGAGATATCGTTCCTGCCGGTATCGCAGCTCCCCCTGCCGGGCAAGCGTATCGATCATCATTTTTTCCTCATCGATATCACGTACCTGCTCATTTTCAAGGAGCCGCAACGCATTCGCAAGCGCCTTTTCCTCCTCAGCCGGTTCTTTGGTTCTATTGAAATATCGCCCGAGTTGATAATGGATTTCCGGCAATCGTTCGTTTTGATCCATCGCCCGGAAGAGAACGTCACGGACATCGTTCAACCGATCTTTATCGATCAGATAGCCGCCGAGCTCTGCATAGATCCGCGGATCTACGTCGACGTCTTCGAGATCCTCGAAATAATCCTTGAGCCTCGTGACCTCCTGTTCATTATCCGTCCGGACAAAATAGCGGAGCATCCGAAACATAATTTCGTCCCGGTTTCCATGTTGCTCGAGCAGCGTGGCGTACAGGTAGCGAGCCCGTTCGTATTTCGACGGCTCTTCCCTTGCCCACTCCATATACGTGTCGCCGAGCTTGAGAAGCGCATCATAATCGTTGAAATCTTCATCGAGAACACGATTCAACAACTCCTCCGCGTGCGTATATCTCGCTCGTTCGTATGTTTCGAGATCCGCGTAATCGATAAGCCCCTTCTTGTCCTGTGGATAGAGACGGAGCAGATGCTCATATTTTCGTGCGGCAAAATCGTCTCTGTTACGTTCCCTGAACCCCTCCGCATATCGATAAAACCATACCTTACGCTCCCAGAGCTCGAGCCCGCGATCGAAGTTTTCGTTTGCCGACAGATAGTCCCCCTCCTGAAGCTGATCGTAACCGGTTCTGTAGTAGGACGTAGCACGTATCGGCCGATACACAAATCGGTACCCGAGAAAGACGAGAAGCGCGATGACCGCGAGTCCCGCACCGACAACCCGCAGCACCGGGAGTATATTGTGTCGAAACGCATAGGCGAATGTGGCCCGTTCCTCTTCGAACTCGCGTCCGGTTCGGATTTCATACTGTTTCGGGATAGTGATTTTCTCACCGGTGATGGTAGAGACGATGCCCGCAATATCTTTTGGAGAGCGTCCCTGTATGAGCGCGTCGAGCAGCTTGTGAAGATCGTCTCCGGCTAGTTGCTGTTCACCGATGAGCTCTTCGACGGCGATTCTCAGATTTCGCGGAAGCGTCTGAAGCGTCTCCTGCACGGCGTCGAACTGTTCATCGGAAAGCGAAAACTCCTCCTCCGCCTCGGGCAGCTGTTCGCTTACGACATTCGCCGGATTGAGCTCATCCTCCGAAGGAGGTTCTCCGGTCTCGTCTTCTTCCTCGATTCCGAACTCTTCACCGATATCACCGAGCGAAAAATCATCGAGATCGAAATCCTCCTCCCCCTCGGCGCCGAGCTCGGGAATCTCCTCCTCTTCCTCCCCGACCCCTTCGCCGGCGGCCGGTTGCTCCTCTTCCGCGGAAGCGGCTTCATCTCCTTCTTCTTCCGACGGAATCG
>CAYLZA010000475.1:0-3441 GCA_964387575.1 uncultured Spirochaetales bacterium
ATGATCGGAAAAACCGCTTCTGATAGATATTGCATCGACGAGTGATGCGGCGGCTCGAGCTTGAATAGAGAGTACCGGGTCGCCGTTTCCGTATGAAATATAGCTGAGGAGTCTATCCATGCTTCCCCACGGGGCGGCTTGATACGGCAGAACGGCCGGGAGAGAATCCCCCCAGCCGGGAAGATCCGGCAGATATACTTCCGGAAAAACACTCGACCGATCCCGCTCTATAATCCGGGCTATCGTAAAAACGCCGCGTTCCGATTCGAGCGCAGTTGCTCGTCCGCGATCATCGAGATAAACCATTGCTACGCTCGCGTGAAACGGTTCCCACGGTCGCAAAATCGTCATCGGGATATCGAGTGATTCTATCCTGCAGAGTGCTTCCGAGGCGCCCTGAGACCAGATCCGAAATCGTTCGGTCTCGCGCCACGATTCGATCTGCCGGACCGGGCCTGTCAGCGTTCCAACCTTATTCGCAATTTCATTGAACGTCTTGCCCCGCCTGCCGCCGTCGCGTCGGCGCGTCTCTCGCCGACGCGACGCCGCGAGATCGCGAGACACCGTAAACATATTCGTCTTTTGGGAAGGATGACATTTGATAAGCTCATAATCGAGCATTTCGAACGAATCGGCGTCGACCGTTTCCAGCTCCGGATCGGTTTCACCGAGCATCCATCTGCGGGTCCAGCGTGCGAATCGTGCCGTTTGTGCAAGCGTATAGGCATGCCCGCTTTCATCCTCGAACAACTCGAACCGATCTTCGTATCCCAGAGACGAATACCCCTTTGCCACCGAAGCCGCGAGATGTCTCGAAGATTCGATGCGAAACACCTCGTCCTGTTTTCCCGCCATATAGAGCATCGGTTTCGGTGCACTCGCAAGCGCGATATCGACGTTGTCGATGCCTTCCCGGAGCCGACCAAACCAGTATTGCTCCGGACACGCCGAGTATGCGTCGCCGATCGGGTGATCGGCAAAACGATTGAGACAACAGGATGGTGCGAAACAGACGATTCGCTCGTCCAACAATGCCGCGTAGAGCGTTGTTATCCCTCCACCCGATACACCGCTCATCGCGACTCCGTTCGAAAGATCGGCGATAGGTCGAGTTTCGAGATAATCGATACAACGGAGCGCATCGGCTACAAAGAATCGATTCGGTGTCAACCCGAAGAGGAACCATCGAACCCCGTCGCGAAAATGATCGTTTCCACGTTGCTTTTCCGACGCCTGTCCCGGAGGGTCGAAGAGAAGCGCGATAAAGCCGAGCGACGCATAGGCCTGTGCCGGGATCTGATAGCCCGTAAATTGCTTCCCGCTGTGACCGACCGGGAGGATAATCGCCGGAAACGGACCTTCGCCATACGGGATGAAAAGCGTTGCATTCACCTCCCACCCCGGATACGACTCGAAAATCACGTTTTCAAGCCTGCAGTGTCTCGAATCGTGAGTCGAAACGATTCGGCTTTCGAGTCGACCGGCGTTTTTACCGACCGGGATCGGCCCGAATGCGTTCGCAATAATCGAGCGAATACGCTCCCGGTGTTTTTTCCACGTTCCCGACCGAATACATGCCTCTCGTCGCGCGTCGCCCTGCTCGAGACCCGCCAGCGCGGTATGCACGACCTTGTCGATCAACTGAGTCCTGAGATCGTTTTCGCCTCGTATCGGCAGGGGAACGGTTGGCTTCTGCATCATTTCTCCGCGTATTATGGTCCGACACAATTGCCGATCAGCTCGATCATTCCCACACGCCTCGTTTCAGAACAGCTTGATGAATACCATCGGTGTACTGATCGAACGGGAGCTCCATTCTCATCCGCTCGACGACGGGTACCGAGCGATCGACGGGGAATGTAACAATCCTGCCTTCGAGACCGCTTACCATAATACCCATCGAAACCTGAAAACCCATGAAGCTCAACTCCCCGTTACATGGGTGAATCGCCTTTTCATCATCAAGCCATTCCGCCAGCTCGGTTATATAGGGAACCGTATCTCCCGCTTCATCGAGGCTGATCGAACGATCCTCATATATTCCGCTATCGGTAATTGCGCGCCACCCTCTGCCGACTACCACTTCAACCGATCCTTTCGTGCCGTATACGGTAACCCCCGCGTCATACCAGAACCGATCGTCAACGCCACGCCCCGGAGCGAGGGGCCCGCACTCGAACAACGCATGTACGCCGTCGCTGAATGCGATACGGCCCGCCACGTAGTCCGGTGATGGGTGCGAATCGAGCAGCATCGAACGTCCACGAAGCGATCCCGACATCCACAGGGGATCAGGATAACCAATCAGCCACATCGAGTAGTCGACGAGATGTGTTATGAAATAGTAAAACCACCCTTTTGAGGTCGCATGAATCGACTCGATTTTTCCAATGCCACCTGCATCGATAATTTCTTTCGCCTTTTTCCAATGCTCGCCGTATTTGTGCTGGTGACACACGATCTGCTTGACTTCGGCCTGATTGCACTCGGTACAGATTAATTCCGCCTCCGCAAGCGAAAGCGCCATCGGTTTCTCATATGCAATAGCGCGCACTCCGCGTTTCAACGCGGCTCGGACGAGCCCGAGCCGCGCATCCGGTTGCGTTGCGAAACAAAACACATCGGGTTTTTCTTCTTCGAGCATCTTTTCGGCATTGTCATAGACCGGGAGCTTCACGCCCATTTCATCGAGCGCATCGGACATCCGATCTACGTCGGCGTCACACACGGCGGTAAGCTCGAATCTCTCGCTGTTTTGCAGAAATGCAGAAACGTGTGCCCTGCCTCTCGGACCCGCGCCAAGCACAACCGCCTTATGCCTCTTCATAATACCCCTCGTGATACCCCAAAAATTCGTAGACTATCCGGCGGTATTTTCCACGGTTGAAAGATATAATGCAACACTCGTCGTAGCTGCTTTGAATCGGCGGCTCCCCGCGTAATCCCGGCATAGGGTGCGGTCGACGCAACGGTGAAAAAACGGTATGCTTTTCATACGGTGACCGCCGTCGGCAAATGCCGATTACAAATTCGAGGAACATGTTGAGCATATCGATTTCTGACGGCCGGCGCGCGGTAGCGGTCGTCGCAATATACGCATCCGCACTGATCGCTGCGGTCCTGGGAGCGACGGCGCTTGTCGGATGGATCATCAACGCTCCGCTACTCGCCGCCTTCGGACGGCAACTCATACCGATGGCACCGAGTACGGCTCTGCTCTTTATCCTGAGCGGAATCGCCGTGGCGGTGCAGGCGGTACGGACGAGATCCGCGCGGTCGAGAGCAACACGATCCCGCGCGATGTTTAGCGTCGGCGTTGGAATAACCGCGTTTGTTGCAATGTCGGCAATCGTACTCCTGGTTGCTTCTACCCTCGCGATTCATCCGGAGATCGAGCACCTCGGACTCTCGATCGATTTTTCCGTGAATTGGGCCCCGGCC
>CAYLZA010000476.1:0-3440 GCA_964387575.1 uncultured Spirochaetales bacterium
AACGGTGCGCTTCCGAGGATGCTGCCGCCGGCATGGTATTTCCGGGATGCGCCGCTTTCGAGAAAGGCGGAGGTGGCGAGGGAAATCGCCTGTATTACCCACGCTCATTCGGCGTCTATCTGCAGCAGCACGATATATCTGCTTTTTGCCGCCAATCTTTCACGAGGAGTGGATATCCCTTCGGCATACAGCCGTACTCGCGAAGAAGCGCAGACGTTGCTTTCAGCCGAGGAAGGCAGTGCGGAGCTTTGTCGATTTACCAATGGTGATCTGCCTCATCTCACGGAAGACGAAATAGAGTCGACCGGGTATTGCGTTCATTCGCTGGAAGCTGCGGCGTGGAGCCTTTTGACTACCTCTTCATTTCGCGACGCGGTTGAACGGGCGGTGAATCTAGGTGGAGACACCGACAGCATCGGCGCGTTCGCCGGAGGGTTGGCGGGAATCCGCTACGGATCGGCGGCGGTTCCGGGTGAGTGGATACGCTATCTCGCAAAGAATCGTGAGATCATGAAACTGACGCTGCGTTTTCTCAGGGTGCTTACGTACATTCATCAGCCGATGTAGTGCTCAACACCGCGACCGGCGGATTCGGTAAACCGGATAAACACCACACTCATATGCGATATACCATATTCCCGCGCCGCATTTTCTTCGCGCACGGCAAGCTCGAGAAATCCTGCACTTCCCCAATAGGCGAGGGGAGCTCCATGTTCAACCGCCGAGAAATACGCGGCCGGTGTTTCGACACTGAACATTTTGCGTGTTGCATTCGGAACGTCGATCCGTGAGATCTCACTGCCGGATTCTATCATTGCGTTCGTGCGTTTGAGTGAGGTTATGCAATTGCCGAAGTGATCGATGTGGATGACGTTTGCCGATATCCACCGCTCCGGTTCGTTGCTAAAACCTTTCGGGGCCGTTGCGGGTTGCGGAAGCAGACCTTCGAGGAGCACCGGCTCGATCGGATCGGCGCACACCGAATCGAATCCGTTTCCGACGATCTCCGCCGCAACCGGTGCGAACAGATCACGGCCATGAAACGTCGTGCTTGCACCGGTTTCTTCGGTAAGTGCCTTATATCGATCGTCGCCGATACGAAAGTATTGCGCATTCGGGTATTCGTACGCAAGCATTGTTACCGTGCCGTTATCGGGGGTGACGAGATATCTGTTTCCTGTTTCGGCGATGAGCTCTCTTCGCTCCGAGCCGACACCGGGATCGACTACTGAAAGGCAGACCGTACCTTCCGGAAGATACGGCCATGCCGAAAGAAGAAGATACGATGCGGAAATGATGTTCTGCGGAGCAACGTTGTGCGTAAGATCGATAAACCTGATTTTCGGAGAGATCCCGAGTATGACCGATTTCATGACGCCCACATAGGGATCGGAGATTCCGAAATCGGTGAGAATTGCGACGAGATCGAGCGGTCGGTTCATCCGATGGCCAGTTGATCCGATTGATGCACAAAAAGTGATAGACGTGCGGTCTCGAGTTGACGATTGCGTAGTTGAAACCACGAGTCGAGCTCATTCCTGTCGAGCTCCGGGTGTTGAAGCGCTTCGTCGTAGATCATCCGAACGAGACTTGTCAGGAACACCTTTTCGTCGTTTCTGTACTCGTCGCCCCAGGGAAAAATCGACCAGTCGGAGTTGCCGTATCCGACTATCCGGTATCCTTCGGCTTCGAGGGCTCCATACATCTTTGACCCGCATCGATGTCCACCGACCTCGCCGTCATATGTCGCCCTGCTGTCCATCGATCTATCGTAGACCGAATACAGCTTCTCCTCGAAATCTTCATTTTCGTATTGCGGAAGTATCGTTGTTCTTCCATCATAGTTGATCGTGCTGTAGAGCATGCCGCCGGGGCGAAGAATCGATTTTATCGTTCTTAGTGCGGGCCCCAGCGGTACGAGATCGAAGAAAGCGTTCGCCGTTACCGTATTGATATTCGTATCCGAGAATCTCTCCTGGAAATCGGTATCGAAGATATTTCCGGTCAACAGAACGATGGTAACGTCCATGTTTTTGCGTTTCGCCGTAAGCGATGCTTCCAGGTCGTTGTGATTCGGGGAGGACGTCACGACAAAACCACGAGACTCGAAGAGCTCACGGTGGTTGTCTGCGGCAGCGTGAGTCAGATCGGGGTCCATATCGAGTCCGTAGTAGGTAAAGGATTTCTGAAAACCCACGTCGATCAGTCTACGCAAGGTACTCCCCGTGCCTGCTCCGAGGTCGAGTATCACCGGCATGGAGTATCCGGAGAGTCGGGATAAGAACCTTCGCAACGTTGCCTGATTGAGCGATCGCGAGTCGATCCGGTACTTGGCATCGAGATAACGGGTCAAAAAATCATTTTTCGTACTACCGGACTTCATTTTCTCTCCACCGGACGTATTTAATATCGACCAACCTGTGCCTGCGGGTCAAGGTGGGTCAATTCCCTGCGCCGAGCTCCTCCGGGAATCACATTTACCGCTTCGATCGGCTCTGATACATTGATTGATCGGATGCCGCCGCAAGCGGCGGTGCAAAAAGACGATGCAGACAAGTAACAAAGCTCTGATCGTACCATCTATCCTCTACTGGCTCGGTTTTTGCGTGGCTTTTTTCGTTCTCTATGAGGCAATTGATCCGAGAGAAGCGGGTTTGTGGATGATCGGTGCGTTTCCAGCCACAATCATTGCGTATGCGGTGTTGGTTTCGCGGAAAGACCAAAACCGACGCGACGGGAGTGCCGAGCCGTTTGCAAACCTCGGTGTGCCCAACGACATCTCACTTTTCCGCGCGCTTCTCATTGCTTTCCTTGCGGGATTTATCGTCGTCGATGTATCGAACATGACCGGCGTTTTCGTGTGGGTTCCGGCCATTCTCTACACGGTTACGATCATAGCGGATTATTTCGACGGTTACGCCGCGCGTCGATTGAACCGGCGAACGCTACTCGGCGGTATTCTCGACGGGGAGTATGATGCGCTCGGGGTGCTCGTAGCATCCGCCGTGATCGTACGACAGGATACCGTCGGCCCATGGTTTCTCGCGGTAGGCGCGGCGCGTTATCTTTTCGTTGCGGGAATGTGGATTCGACGACGTCTCGGACTCACCACCAAGTCGCTCGTCGGCAGTTTTTCGAGCAGGATGGCAGCGGGATTTCAAATGGGGTATATGAGTGCGGCGATGTGGCCGATCATTCCGAGTCCGTACCTCCGTCTCGCGGCATATCTGTTTTCGGTCTTCTTCTTCGCGGGATTTGCAAAGGACTGGCTCCTGGTAATCGGCCGCTTGAATCCCGAAGGAACACGCTTCAGCCGATTCCAGTCGTTTCTCCTCCTGAAGCTGCTTCCGGTTACAACGCTCGCACTTCGGGCCGTGCTTGCGGGCGTTGTGGTGGTTGCGCTGGTTCAATCAACCGATGGGATTACGATAGTTTTTTCC
>CAYLZA010000477.1:0-1136 GCA_964387575.1 uncultured Spirochaetales bacterium
TTTTCTGTTGTCGTTCAGACAACCCAGCTTCCTCAGCAGCATCTTTTGCAGACTTGTTAAAAAGGACGTCGCGGTCCTTTTTAGTTGGCAAATTCCGACCATCCCTCCCATCGAACAGCTTCATCAACTCGCCGACACGATTCACGGCACGAGCTTATTACACTTCCTCTACTCGGCTGGCTACATCATCCCTCTCAATTCCTCAATCTGCTCCTCGGTGAAATGCCGCCGTATCGCTCGCGCCGCCCCTTCCACATCCGCCGGCTTCGTGATACGCATATAGTTCTTCGTCATTCATCGTCTTCTTCTCCTCTCAATAATCAAATGTTTGTTTCTCTAAATAGACACAACCAAATCTATCCCGAGAATTGTCGCACTTTTCGGTTCTTCTCCGAAAAGTGCGGTCCCCTTTTTTCCTAAAAAGGGACTCTTCTTCTTTTCTTTCTTCTATTCTCTAAGCTATTATGCCGGGAGTTTTTTCTCCTAAATCGCTATGCAGCCGCGAATTACCTGAAACACAATCTTGCAGTTCTGAAACTTTCTTGCATTTTCCTTGCAGTTCTGCAAGTTTTCTGCTTTCAACAATCTTGCAGTTCTGCAAGTTTTTCTACCTAATCATCTTGCAGTTCTGCAAGTTTAGAACCCTCGAATTTCAGGTCCGGTTTGGGTTTCTCAATGAATTTATGTGCCGCCCTCATCGCCTTTCGCGTCAACGTCAGTCGCCGTGATGTTCGCCGCTCCGATCCTTCAGGCTTGCGGCGAAGGTCCATGCGTTTTTCGATCAGCCATCCACGTTGAATGAGTCCGTCCCGCCATATCTTCCCGTCCTGCCATCCGTTGATCCGCCGTGAGATCATTGCCTCCGATTTCCCGCAGAGCCGGGCGATGTCCACGTTTTTCAGTTTTGAATGAGCCCAAAGTTTATTAAAACTAAAGTTTACCGTCGCGAGGATTTTTTCGTCGAGCTCCGATAAATCCGGCTCAATACTCCAACCCAAAGGGATCTGAAAAAACGGCATTTTGTAGAAACGAGCTTTGGCCGCTTCAGCCGATTTTCGATGGGTGGTCCGGCACTCATTGCTCAGCCTGCACGAGCTGCAGCATTTGTAAATTCCGTAATCTTCCGCGAATTTGCC
>CAYLZA010000477.1:1236-3438 GCA_964387575.1 uncultured Spirochaetales bacterium
GTTCATCGAGCGCCTCCGGCCCCGGACTCCGCTTTAGGATCGGCACCCCCTGAATCGCCTTTCAGAGGACCTTCAGATTCTGAAATCGCACGTGAGAGCGCAGCTAATTTGCGGCCTCGGGCTCGCAATTCAGCGGTTATCGGCTGGTGTTTTTTGAGCCAGCGTTCCTCCTGTTCGCCGGCCGGTCCTTTGTCGGGCTCGATCCCGCGCAGACCTTTTGTGACCATGAAGTCCACGCTTAGCATCCGATGCGTAAAAGAACCGCGTTCGAATTGGAAATCAACTTTTCGCGCAATCCGACGCTGACGTCGGATCCAGTCCGGCATGCCATTTCGTCTGCAAACTGCCTCATCAGGAAACCACGTGTAATGACTGATGGATTCGTCCATCGGACACAACGGCGCGGAACATGTATCAAAGTATGGGCATGTGTTGCGGTTCATCGAGCCCCTCCGGCAGGGATAGACCGTTTCTCGATCCACCTATCGATTTCATCAGAATCAAATCGAGTGCAACGACCGACCTTGATATACGAGATCTTCCCTTGAGAAATCCAGCGTCGAACCGAGACTTGGGAGACCTGTAATTTTTTTGCTACATCGAAAACTGTGAGTAATTGATTAGACATTTGAGCGTACCTTAACAAACGGTTAACTCACCCATACGGGCAAGCCGCCGGGTACCACCCGATCTTACCGCTTGTTTCGGATACCCTCGGTAGGTGATCCGGGCAGTTCTGGACACTGCCCATGCAGAGCGACCGCCGGTTAGCGGTCGCCATAGCCGATTGAAAAGCACGATGTGCGAATCGTATCGATTGCCGAATCTCCACGATCGAATACATGTTACACCAAGATCGGTGCGGAGTCAACCGAAGTCTTGTAAATCTTCGACGATTGTTAGAAGCCGCTTCCGTTCGTCCGTCAATTGCTCGATCCTCGCTTCGAGCCCGTCTTGAACATCCGGCCATTCTTCCCGATCCAGCATATCGTGGGTTCGGCTGATCTCGGTATCGATCTCGGCAATCAGCTCGTGTCCGTAATATCGGAGCTTTTCGACTGTTTCCATATCATGCACCTTTCTCGAATGGGATCACGTCCCGGAATATATCGCCGACTGCCTGTGCGACCTGTTTCATATGCTGCTCGTTTGCATGCTTGGCATAATGTTCGGCCATTGCCGGGCTTGCGTGTCCGGTGGCGAGTCCGACAACGCGCATCTCTACACGGTCGGCAATGCTTGCCGCGTATCCATGTCGCCACGAATGAAAACAGATTCCCCGTTCCTTCATCTGCACTCGAACCGCCTTACGTTTTTCTTCGTCTTCCCGGTCGGTCCCGGAGAGCTTCGAATCGATATACGCTTCGTCCAGTGCCTTTAGAAAGGAAGTCGGGTTCATCGGTCGATCCGCGTCAGCACTGTAGAAGATGAAACCGTCTTTGCCGTGCGGGTTTTCATCGGCGAGTTGTAGCAGAAGATCACGAACTGAGGGGAGTAGGGGGACCGTTCGCTCCTGATCGGTCTTCGTTCCCTTCAATCCTCCTTCGCGGCTCCACGAATGGCGGATATGAAGCAAGTTCTCTCCCACGTCTTCCCGACGCAGAGCTTGGATTTCCCCGAGACGGGCTCCGGTGGTCGCGGCAACCATATTCCCGGTCATCATTCGTTCATCCTTCCATGCAACCGAAAACAGAGCCTTTACTTCGTCGGGAGTTAGTATCCCACGCTTTTTCTGCTTTCCCGCAAACTTCCGCAGTCCCGCCGCCGGATTCTCGGGGAGGATCCTCCGATCGTGAGCCCACGAAAACGCGATTGTTCCGACCGAGAACACCGCGTTCGCCGTTTTCGCCGCCAGTCCCTGACTATCCTTGAGCCATCGTTGAAAGTGCCGGAGTCGGTCCCGTGATATGTCCCTGAGCCGATCGCCGTCGTTGAAATACTTCATCCAGTGTTGTAACCGGCTCAATTGATCGACGCAGTGCCGTTGTGAGATTTTTTGACCGAATGAAAGCTTTTCCTGCACGTAATCGCTTGTCTCGTAGGTCCAGAACCCTTCGAGAAAGGAAAGCAGGGGCTGTGAGTCGGGACCGTCGCTCCACAACGTATACGAGTCCAGAAATTGTCGGTCTTTCAGGATCTCGCAAATTCGTTGCGTTGCCTCCCGATCGAGCGGAGCACTGCGTACATTTTTGAGTACGGTAT
>CAYLZA010000478.1:0-3436 GCA_964387575.1 uncultured Spirochaetales bacterium
TATTAAACGGCTTTCCCCGGTCGGCAAACCGTTTTGCGCGCCAATAGAGCTCCTCATCGAGGGTGTATACAACACCGCCCTGACCGCCCGTAGCGTGGTGCTTTCCAAACATCGTGGAAAACGCAGCGATCGTGCCGAATCTCCCAACCCGCTCTCCTTTGTACTCGGCGCCGTGCGATTGTGCGCAGTCTTCAATGAGCGGAAGATTGTGTCTCTTTGCGACCTCCAGGATCGAGTCGAGATCGGCCGGTTCACCGGATATATGCGCCACGATTATCGCGCTCGTTCGCGCGGTAATTCGTTCTTCTATCTGTTCTGCTCCTGCATTGTAGGTGCCCGGAGCCGCGTCCGCCGCTACCGGTACGCAGCCGTTGAACAGTACAGGCATAACACCACCGGGATCGGTAATCGGTGGAACGATCACTTCGGTAAACGGTTTGAGTCGTAACGCCCCGAGCGCGACGAAAACCGCATTCGTACCGGAGTTTACCGCGTCTGCGTATCCGCCGTTCATATACTCGACAAACGCCTGCTCGTACTCCTTCTCAGGCGGGCCGTTATAGCCGATGTTTTCTCCTTTCTCAATCGCCCGATCAAAAAGATCAACCACCGCCTGCTTCTCTTTTTCCGCAAATAATCCGCGCGCCGGCATCGGTGCGCTCCGTACGGGTGCTCCCCCGTCTATCGCGAGCTTTGTGCTCATTCTTTTTCCTCCATCCACTCATGTATATGTTGTCGTACAAAATCAAAGTCGTTCAAATGCGGATATGATCTGTTTACTCGCTCTATCTCGTCCATCTGGCCTTCTGAAAGCGTTTCATCGGGATTGAGACACCACCTGCCTTCGAGCAGCCCCTGCCGTCGCAGCATCTCATGTATTCCCGGGATGCATCCGGCGAACTGGTGCGCCGGATCGAAGACTGCACTGTTGACGTCCGTTATCTCGGCCGCGGTCGACAAAAGAGACATCGGTATCGATCGCTCGTTTTCCACGATTGCATGGATCTGTTCTAGCAATTCAACCGCCTTTTTTGTCCAGAAACCCCAGTGTCCGAGAAGACCACCCTTCAGACGAATCGTAACATCCGATCCGGACCGTCTGATTCTGAACCGGGTAAGCAAATCGGTGACGATCGTGTCATCGTTTCCGGTGTAGAGCGTTATCGCTCCTTCGGTCCCCGCTTCCGCCACCGCACGTACCACATCCATCGTCTGATATCGGTTGAACGGGGCGATTTTTATCCCGATTACATTTCCGATTGCGGCAAAATCACGCCAGAAATCGATCGGAAGAATACGACCTCCGACCGACGGCTGAAGATAGAACCCGATTATCGGCATACCGGAGGCAATCTCAGCACAGTGTTTAACCATTTCTGCGGGGCTTTCTTCCTTGAATGCGCCGAGGCTGACGAGACACGCATGATATCCGTAATGCTCGGCTTTTTCGGCTTCCTCAACCGCCTGCTTTGTTTTGCCGCTGACACCTACGATTTTAATGACCTTATACGATTTTTTTTGTGCCCACCGGTCGATTTCCTCCCCGCACAATTCGAGAACCGGCTCGTATAAACCGATTTCAGGGTCACGGATTTCGAACTGCGTCGAGTGGACTCCCACGGCGATTCCGCCTGAACCCGCGTCGAGATAATAACGGATCAGCCCGCGCTGACGCCGCTCATCGAGCTTACGATGCTCATTGAGCGCAAGCGGCATTGCAGGTATTACCGTGCCCCGTTTGAAACGCTTCATAATCGGAAAGGGGATATCGGTAGTAATCACGGCTCCCTCCTTTTTGCACACGCCGTTGATTTGAGCAGGAACGTCGAAAATTAACTAATAATTACCATGGCGGACCTCGAAGTGAGTCGGCTTGTCGAACGAAGACCCGCCGCGCATGAGCCACTCCGCCGTCCACCGCATCATCGTGTCCATAGATATCGTCGGATATCCGAAGAGCGCAAAGGCCCGCGAAGCATTGCTCAACAAAGCGGTTCGAGTCTCTGATTCCGGTATTTCCGCTTCGACGCCGAGCAATTGCGCAATCCGCTCGGCGGCCCTCCTGGTCGATACAGTCTCGGGTCCGGTAACGTTCAAAATAAACGGCGGCGCATCACAGTATTCGAGCGTTTGGAGAATATGCGAGCACGCATCACCCTGCCATATCGCATTAAACGCCGGAATAGAGACATCCGCCGTTTTGTCATTCAACAGTGATGTGGCGATATCATGGAGAACACCGTATCGCATCTCTATCGCGTAGTTCAGTCTGATGAGCGTAATCGGCGTTCCGTAGGTCGCCGCGGCGTACTCAAAAACGCGTTCGCGCCCGAGACACGACATGGCGTACTCGCCGACCGGATCGGCCGGATCGGTTTCGAGGCTTCCACCGGTTTCCACGGCAACAAGCGGATACACGCAGCCGGTGGAAAACGCAACGATCCTGCTCTTTCGGTATTTGAGTGCCGTCAGGGAGGGAACCGTCGTATTCATCGCCCAGGTGAGCTGTTCGGCACCCTGCGTACCGAACTTACGCCCGGCCATGAATATGACATTCGGCACATCCGGAAGCTTCGCTACGGCGTCGGGATCAAGCAGATCGCACTTGATCGTTTCGATTCCGCTGTTTTCGATCTTCTTCCGTGCATCATCATCGCTGAACCGCGAAACTCCGACAACACGTTTTGCAACTCCTGCCTGCTCGATAGCCCGTACCGCTTGTCGTCCGATAGTGTGGCCCATTTTCCCGCCGATTCCGAGAATAATGATATCGCCTTCGATACGGCGCATCATATCGACGACACCCGTGTGCGGGCGAGATAACAGCTCGTCGAGCTCTTGTTCCGAAGTTATGGTCTCGGGCAGCATCCGTTCATCAGGCTCCTTTTTCACGTCAGAAAATACCATGATATCAGCGCGAAGACAAAGCCTGCGCGGGGGCACGGCGGCTTGCAGGCTGAATCTCAGGTCACTATCGTGCGGCGATATGTATATACATGCAAATTCCACAGGATTCGGATCATTATTCGAGGCTTTGCGATAATGAGCCGTAGTCGATATAGTGTCGGACACAAAGGAGATAATAATGGGAAAACTCAAATACGGCACGGCAACCCGCGATATTACACCGATAGAGCCGGTAATGCTGCACGGGTATGCAAACAGAGTCAGAAAATCGGATGGTATCGAAGAGCCGATCCGGCTCGGGTGTCTGGCGCTCAATAAGGATGATTCGACGGTATTGATTTTGACCGCGGATATGGTCGGTGCCCACTCCTACGCCGCCGACGATATACGGAAACGGGTATCGGAAGAGACCGGTGTGGGAAAAGAGCATATAGTCCTGAGCTGCTCCCATACCCATTTCGCACCTCAAATCAGCTTTGCTACCTTTAGCGATCCGGAAATCGGGATACACGAACCGGAAAAGAGTGTG
>CAYLZA010000479.1:0-3422 GCA_964387575.1 uncultured Spirochaetales bacterium
AAATCACCCTCGCCGGTGACGAGGAAATCCCCGAAAACGAGGGAAAAGTCGTTTCGACGGCGATCAAACAGATACTCACCAAAAAGGTTGAATACAGGCTCGAGGAACAATAGATCACCGGGTGTTGTGGTCGTTCTCGGCCCTACTGCGGTCGGAAAGACCGAAACGCTCGTTCGTCTCTTCGGGGGAAGAGGCGAGGTAATCAACGCCGATTCACGCCAGGTATATCGGGGGCTCGAAATCGGTACAGCCAAACCGGATGCCTGCGAACGAGCGGCGTTGACACATCATCTGTTGGATTGCAGAAATCCGGATGAGCAGTTTACGGCAGGCGATTTTGTAAAAACGGCCGACAACCTTATTCCGGCGATTGTAGCACGAAATCGGATTCCGATCGTTGCAGGCGGTACCGGTTTCTACATCAAGAGCTTTATTAACGGTTTGCCCGATTCACCTCCCGCGTTTCCCGAAATTCGAAAAGAGCTGAAGCAGGAAATCCGCGTAAAAGGACTACCGGTGATGCATTCGGAGCTCGAAAAAGTGGATCCGGTGAGCGCCGGTCGAATACCGCCGGCGGATCGGTATCGGATTGAACGGGCACTCGAGGTATATCGCGGAACCGGACGAGCGCTGTCGGATTTTCGCGTTCCCGAGACCAGACGATCCTGTTATCGCTTTCTCATCTTGGGGGTATATCGTGAAAGGGAGGAGCTGTATCGACGCATTGATGCCCGGGTGGAGGGAATGCTTCGTAGCGGTTTGATCGAAGAAGTATCGAAGCTTCTTAACGACGGATACGTGCCGTCGGATCCGGGGTTACGTACGATCGGATATCGGGAGATTCTCGATATGCGACGGAACGGGTGTACAACGCTCGAGACTACGAAAGCGCTCATATGCAGAAATACCAGGCGCTACGCAAAGAGACAGATGACGTTTTTCCGGCGCATTCCGGATACGAAGTGGTTCGGGGCCGACGAGCACGCACCCATAGAAAAGGCAGTGACCAGGTTTTCGGAAAACGCTATCGGTTCAACATAGCGGGCGTCTTCGGGGTCCCGGGTCGAAAAGCCATGCATACCACCAACCGGTTATTTATCCATCCGTGAGCTCGCTTTCGAGCTGCTCGTATTCAACGATAAGCCAGTATGTGCCGTCGAACTCGAGCGTGAGCCGATCTCGTCGCTCGTATAATACCGATCCCGAACCGGGGACGAGGTATCCGAGGGTCTCCTCAGCAACCTGCTCCCACTTCTCATACTCGGCGATGAACACGTTTTCGCTTTCCTCGTTGAGTACAAGATCCGCCACACCGTACACCGAATGTGCGTCAGGAACCGGATCCATCCCACCCTGCTTCCACTTTTGCGCGTCGACGATTCCCGTCGTTCCCTCATTGCCAAGACGCATCCGAGTGAGCACGAACAGGTTGGTCGCTTCTCTGATCGGACCTTTCGCAACGCTTTTTGCCACGCAGTCTTCCATCGCCTGATGATCGAATTCATTAATCGATGAATAAAAAAGCTCTACGACTTCACGCGGCTCGAAACCCCGAGTAACCCGAGGTTGAAGCTTGTTGCGAAGTATCGACCCTAAAACGCTCCCGACGACGACGACCGCGATTGCCACGATAACTATTGTACGGCCGTGCTGCCGGAAAAAGCTTTTTCGTGCGAATTTCGTCCTGTTTCGTCGGGCGATTTTTTCACCCTGTTCTACAATGCGTTCCTTTTTATCTTCCGCAATCGATTCGGTATACCCGTCCTTTCTCCATTGCTCAAGTACTTCGGCCCATTCGGACAAGGTCGGTTTTTTCTCTTTTGTATCGATTGCGTCCGAAACCATCTTCGAGGCAGATTGTTTGATATCCGGTATACGATAGCGGGGAGGGACCACCTGAAACTCCCGCATTTTGTCGTGAAGCTCTTCGCTGTTTTCCGCGGTAAAAGGGAATTCGCCGGTCATCATTCTGTACACGACGACGCCGATCGTAAATGAGAGCGCGCTTTCTCCCTCCATTTCCGGGTGGTTGAAGATCTCCGAGGTTTCGATACGCTCGGCCTCTGCCTGCGTGTTTCGCAGCCGTTCGATGATCGAAGGTGGAAAAACGAGTATCCCCCCGTCGTTGAGAATTAGATAACCGTCGATGTGAAACGGAGGAATCTTAACGCCCTCCGCAGTCAAAACCGAAAACGTGCCGACCAGTTGTTGCAGATAAAACAGGATGTTTTGCGCTGAACCGGTAAGTACCGAGCTGAGCCTGCGCCCCTCGTAGTACTCACCGTAAAGGTATATCTCGCCTTCATGTTCGATAAAACCGGCCGGTCGCCACTGTGTTACTTCCCGTCCCCGAACGATATAACCCGGCGAAAGACCCTCTTCGGCAAATTGCTTTGCGGATCTGTTGTGTCGTGCGCTCGAAATATGAGTCGCCAGAAAATCCTTACCGTCCGAGGAAATCTTGTATAACGATCCTGATATTTGTTCTACTGTTCGTGCCATCGGTGCCTATCTGGTGTGCTGTCCTATATCTTTCTCGGAGAATAATACAGCCGAAAACACGTAAATAGCAATATTGGCGTCTCGCCATGCGTCCGCCGGTAGTCCGGCTTTCCGGCACGTATATGAAATGAATTGATAACGGTCCCATTCTTCGGATATCGCCACCTGCGGGAGCAGTACTCCCGATCTCATTCCCCGTTTAACCAGAACACCGTGGGTGCCGACGACAATCGAATTGATGTCGCTTATCTGCCTCATCTGTGAAAGAAGTGAGATTTCAACGGATATGTCATCGAGCTCTTTCAAGGATAGCGGTTTGAACCTCGGATCGTGAAAAGCGCTCGAAATTGCCATTTTTCGAACCGTCTCCACGACCGGACGTTCTCCCACCATTGTTCCGATACAGCCTCTTAGATTTTCTCCCTTTTTGAGCGTTACGAATACGCCGCATGTAAAATCGAGACCAACCGGAATCCGACCGTAGTCGGGTTCTTTTTTATCGAGCTCCGCGGTAATCGATTCTCGTGCATTATGAAGCAGATAACGTTTTTCCTCGGCGGCTACTGTTGCTATTCCCTCTTCAGATGAAATGACAAACCCCCATAGTACACCGGCGTTTCATCGATTCCTGAATCGAATTCGGCCGATGTTTTTCGCGTATGAATACGCAGCTCCAGTTGCCCGACTGAAAGCGTGAGTATCGTCGCAATACAGCCTGTTCCACAGGCGCTGACGTCTTTTCGATTATAACTCTCGACAAGACCTTCCGCATCCCGTTTTCGTATCAGATCGAGGAGGAGCTCGGTTTCCGCTTCGGCCGTCTCCCGTCCGGTGTGAGAGTTCAGATTGGACGAGACTACGAACAAGGTGTCATCGAAAAAACCGCCTAACGCGGTATCAATCGCGCGCGAGAGTATGCG
>CAYLZA010000480.1:0-3422 GCA_964387575.1 uncultured Spirochaetales bacterium
CTCCGTTCCGCCACGAGCTCGGGGGGGAGATCGAACCGATTGATATCGAACGTCGATTCGAGTGTATCAGAGTCGACGACGAAATCGCCCATTCCGACAAACGGAGACCCGGTGATACCGATCCGCTGATGTTTGAATAGATGGGCCATCATCATACCCCGAAGCAGCTTGGTGAGCTTTCGCCTGAAATCCTCGTGCGACGGATGACCGGCGACCACATAAAAGTCGACACCTTTCGATGTGAGTACTGAGGAGAGATCCATCACGCCGTGAATACCGTGGTTTTCCATGAGGTAGGTCGAATCGCCCGGATCGAACGTTACCGTTCGGGTCGAATCGATGAGGATTATCGGTTTGCCGATCCGTTCGAGCATACCAGCCGAAAGCAGGCTCGGCGAATAGGCGAGATGAAGCGTGAGAACGACATCGACCGTGTTTTCCCGAAACAACTCGAGCGCTTCATCGGTCTGCTCCGGTCGTGTCGTAATAGGCGCAACGGTCGTATCGATCCCCGGAAGCTCGACGACTCGCCGGATTTCATCGACAAACGGTGCGAGACGATCTCTGAGCTCGGGATTTGCCTCGTCGTAGAGCGCGAGGTAGAGCGGTAATAAACCGACCGACAAAGCGTTTTTTGTACGATCGGAAGTCGTGCTTTCACCGGAGGTCCCCGCGTCTGCGGGTCCGGATCTTTTCGGCGGGTTGTAGCTCGAGATTGTTTCCGATTCCTCCTCCACCCGTGAAGGATCGCGGCGGAGTACTTCATATACTCGTCGCCATCGAGCGGTAGATTCGCTTTCGGTCAGCAACGGGCGAAATCCGAGATCGAAGTAGAGACGGATTGCGGGTAACCGCCAGTCGTCGGTCGAAAGATAGATATCCTCGTATCCGGCCTCGATCAATCTATGAACGGCTGCACTCATCACCAATCGGCCGAGCTTTTTGCCGCGATGAGCGGGATCGACGGCAACCCAACCGATTTCTCCACCCGCCGGGTGGTGCGAAGAGGGACGATGACCGGCCACCGTTGTAGCCGCGAGCTCTCCGGTCGGACGATATTCGATAAAGAAGATACCCTTCGGGAGCCGCTGGTTGAGCACGGTGTCGAGCGAAGCGGCGCTCCAATTGTCGAATCCCGCCTTTTGCATCAACCGTATATATGTGTTTCGATCACTTTCGAGATAGGTCCTCAGCGCATAGTTTTCGGGAAGCTCCTCCGGATGATATTCGGATGTGAACCGACGACGCGCGTCACCAACGAGTACCATCTGGAGCTGCATATTCGTCCCTCCGTTTCTACCAGTCTCGTGAATCGGGTACCGGAAGCCAGCGCGAATCCTGTTCGATCGATTGTTGGCTGATGAGTCCGGGCAGCGTCAGATCCATCGCTCGATCGATTCCGATAAGCGGTTCTCTCTCCTCTCGCAGTGCCGAAAAGAACTCTTTGAGCGCGAAGTAGTCGCCGCCGCCGTGACCGGCTCTCAGCGCTTCATCGGCGTCTTCCCGCCACTCCCTGGACAGGTATCGATCTTCGATACTCTCGAGCGGGCTCCATTCGAGGCGGGGATTAACCGGCTGCCGTGGCGTAGCGCCGGCACCGTCCGCGGCAGCGGTGCCTCCGGCGGTCGAATTGCCGGCGGCGCCGTCGGAAACCGCCGCACCGTTCCGCTTCCGCTCGTCTTCCTCGCGAAGCCAGATTCGATTGGTTTCGCTTTTCGTCCGTGCCGCTTCGTAGCTACCGTCGGTTCCCTGCAGCTGATAGTTGGTCATCGCATGAGGTCTGTCGGAAATCATATCGACCCGGATTTTCACCAGGCCTCCGCCGCTCAGTCTGCACAGCATCACCACCGAATCCTCGTTTTCGTAGAGATCGCCTCGTGGATCGCGGTAGTGATGCCCGCTTCCCGCACAACAGACGCTCGTCACACGTTCGCCTTCGAACCACTGTAAAATCGGACCGAGGCTGTGCGTTCCGTAGGTAACACCGTTGACGCCGGTTTGCCGGCGTCTGCGCCAGGTCGTTCGTTCGTTGAGTCCCTTGAGCTCGTGGAGATACTCCCCTTCGGCATAGTAGAGCGTTCCGAATTTGCCCGCCCGTACGATTTCTCTTACCGTCATATTCGGTCGTTGAAAGATATAGTTTTCCGACATCATATAGCGGGCGGTTGATGCACGCGCGGCGGCTACCAGATCGCGGCATTGATCTATCGATACACCTGCCGGTACTTCGCTGAGTACGTGAACACCACCGGATAACGCGGTTACCGCCTGCGGAACGTGAAATTGCATCGGCGTTCCGATGATCACGGTATCCACATCACCCGATTCGATCATCGCATCGAAGTCGAGATACGCTTTCTGCGCTCCGAGCTCCTCCCGCGTGGGCTCAAGCTCGGCTTCATTGATATCGCATACCGCCGAAAGCGTAACCCCTTCAAAAATATCGGAGATTTTCCGGAACAGCTTTCCCCCTCGTCCGCATGCACCTACGATCCCAAGACGTATCGATTTCATATCTCATCCTTTCATTGCTTCGAGCGTTTGATCCATCTCACTCAGAATAAAATCCACCATCCGCTCGGTTGCCACCAACGGAAGCTTGGTAAGAGCAGATGGCACGCTCTCGGTTTTATATGAGTGTGTGCTGACGTCGATGCAGCGTTCGTTCAAACGACGCGAAAACCGATCCGCATCATCGCCGTCTCTAAAAAAGAGCGCACCCATGTGACGAATTCCCTCGGCCCTTTCGATCACATCCGGATACGTGTCCGCGAGCCGTTCGAGACCGGCCCGATATGTATCTCCGATTTTCAGAATGTACTCCCGATTCCGCTCGATAAACGTCAGAACGACGAGATATGCAAGCGAAGCGATCTCTTCCTGCCCGTTGGTTACGAGCGCACCGAACTGGTTCAGATTGTCCATTTCCGCGGTGAGTAGTATTCTCGATGCTGCGTATTCTCCTCCCGGCAGGCCTTTGCCGACCGCGACAAGATCAGGCTTTACCTGGTACTCACGAAAGAGAAATCCCGAAGGAGACCAAGCGCAGCTTTGAATTTCATCGGCCAGCACCGGGATATCGTTATTATTGCATATTTCGTACGCCGACTGAATAAACGAGCGGTCGAGAGCTATTGCGCCGTAGTTCATCAACACGAACTCGTGCGAAAATCCGGCGATTTTCTGATCCGCCGTTTCGTGTTCTTCTACGATATCGCGAAAGCGATCGATATCGTTTATCGGAACCGAAACAAATCTGGCGATGCCTGCTTTCTCGAGCATTTCCGTAATACCAGGCCACATTCCACGCATCATCTGCGTGAACAGAGTCGTTCCGTGATAGTTGGCCTGGAGTCCGCCGCTGTAGTCTCCCATCAGGAGAAACACCGGCGTTTTTCCCGCGTATTTCGGTTGCTCACTCT
>CAYLZA010000481.1:0-3419 GCA_964387575.1 uncultured Spirochaetales bacterium
TCGGATGCGGGGTTATGCCGCTTATATGTGACGTTGCACCGATATAGATACGTCTGACGAAGAGAAAGAGTGCCGGTCGATCGGCGGTTATCTCCTGGTGGATCTTGCCGTAGATTTCTTCGCGGTTTTCCTTATCGGTTTCCCGAAGACCTCTTTCCAGGAGCTCGTCCACCTCGGAATTGCTGTATGAAGCGAGATTCGATATCCCGATACGCTCTGAGTGCCAGAAGAGATAGGTGAAACTGTGCGGCTCGTTTCCACTGTTGAACTGGAGCAGCGCGGTCTCGTAGTTTCCAGGATAGAGATGGTTTTGCAGGAGCTCGTTAAACGGCAGATACTCGACATCGAGACGTACTCCCACTCTCAGAAGCTGCCACTTCAACCTCTGAGCGACTTTGCGTTTGAGATCATCGGCATCGTCGACGTAGAGTTTTATCGCAAGCTCCTCTCCGTTCTTGTCTCGAATCGAGTCTCCATCCGAATCGATGTATCCGAGCTCCGAAAGGATCTCCGAGGATTTCTCGGGCTGATATTCGGGCAACATCACTGATTCGTTGTACGGCCAGGTTCCCGGTCTGAACGGACCCGACACTGGAACCGCAAGACCCGAAAGGACGGTGTTGATGAGCTCGTCACGATCGATCGCGAGATCGAGCGCCTCTCGCATCCGCGGATTTTGAAACGTTTCATTTCTAAGATTGAAGAGCACCGTGTGGTAGAAGTAATCGAGATAGCCGTACGCGGCGAATCGGTCGTCGTCGACGATTATCTCATAGTCCTCCTGATTGAGATCGGTGACGAGATCGACATGTCCCTGCATCAGCTCCGACCAGCCTCGAGTTTTCGAAGGGAAGGAGATGAATTCGATCGAGTCCAGAAATGGTCTTCCATCGAAATAATCGTCGTTTGCCGTAAAGACGAGATTGCCCGATTCTCCTGCCTCGGCAAGCTCGAATGGACCTGTGCCGACCGGATTCCATCGTAACTCTTTCATTGTCTCTTCTATCGAATCCTGAAATAGATGTGCCGGAAGGATTTCAATCGTCAAAAGAGATAGGATGGGAGCATATGGCTCCTGGAGCGTTATTCGAACACGATAGTCGTCAGGTGCCGAAACATCTGAAACGATCGAAAAAAGCGGTTGCACCCGATACTGCTCTTTCCGAACAATTTCATTCAACGTGAATACCACATCGTCCGAGGTTAGCGGCTCCCCGTCGTGGAACCGGACATCCTCACGAAGCTTGAACTCCCAGACCTTCCCGTCTTCGGAGACGCTCCACGATTCGGCCAAATCCGGAACGTTTTCCAAAAAGACGTTTGTCTGGACCAGCCCGTTATACAGGAGCTGTGCAAAATTGGCAGCGACGGCTCGGTCGGTTACCGGATTGAGCCCCTCCGGCTCGGCAAATACCGCTACCGAAACGGTTCCTCCATACAAATCCTCTTCGGACTCGCACGCCGATGCACAGATGAGAACGGCGATCGCCGCGGATACCGCGGCGAGTTGTCGCAAAATGTGTAAATTCGATGTTTTCATATTCTGTACATCGGTCATGTACTGATATTTCACTTCAAAATTCCTCATACCGCTATCGGGGAATCCCTGAGATTTGGTTTCTAAAAGGCTGAGGAAATCACGCTTTTCGGGGTCGCTGCCGTGTCGCGGCCGGACGAAGAATCGAATGATGGTGATGAATAAATAAGTCTTGTCGTTGTATATTCAGGTATCAAACCAGAGGTGTTCACCATGAAATCTATATGCCGACTTATTACGATTGCAGTTATATTGAGCTCTTTGATCCTCTTCGGATGCGCTACCACCGATAAGGCGGGATCGGGCACAAAGAGCGATTCGGAAACCGGTCCGGAACCGACGCATCGTGTGGAATCTGAGTCGGGAACCGGCGATACGGTACAGGAGGATACGCCTTTGTTGCAGGAAGCTACTCCACAGGATTTTGAAGGAATGTGGCTCGGCACGCTCAGCGCGGGGGGAAACGAGCTTCGACTCGTCTTTCATTTTTCGATTGGAGAAAGCGGGGAGCTCTCCGTAACGATGGATAGTCCCGATCAAAACGTGTCAGGAATTCCTGCGTCAGAGGTAGAAATCGAAGGAAGAACCATCGAGATCGAAATTGCATCTGCGAGGGCTACCTATCAGGGCGAACTGGCGGCCGATGGAGAGCAGATCACCGGAACGTGGAACCAGGCGGGCGGTACCTACAGTGTCGATCTGAAGACGGTGGACGAGGTGGAAAAGATAACGAGACCGCAGGATCCCGAGCGTCCGCTGCCCTATGTGGAAGAGAAAGTCCGATTCGAAAACAGCGAAGACGGAATCGAGCTTGCAGGAACGTTGACGATGCCCGAAGGTGATGGTCCATTTCCTGCGGTCGTGTTGATTTCCGGAAGCGGAGCGCAGGACCGAAACGAGGAGGTTGCCAATCATCGGCCGTTTCTCGTGCTCTCCGATCATCTTACCCGAAACGGGATTGCAGTTCTGCGTTTCGACGATCGTGGTTTCGGCGAATCCGAGGGTGATGCAGCGTCAGCGACGAGCGCGGATCTCGCCCGTGACGCCTGGTCGGCGGCACACTATCTGCTCGGGCGCGAACGAGTCGATTCCCGATCGGTCGGTATGCTCGGACACAGCGAAGGCGGGGTGATAGCGCCGATAGTTGCGACCGAACGTAAGGAAATTGCGTTTCTCGTGCTTCTCGCCGCACCGGGAATCCCTGGAGATGAGCTTCTCGTGGCGCAGACGGAGGCTATACTCAGAGCGAGCGGAGTTTCCGAGAGTCAGATCGGCGCGATCTCTCAGATGAACAGACAGATCTACGAAATCATTAAAAACGAGGACGATGTAGACGCTTTGAGGAAACGGCTCGTTGAAACGTTGAGATCGTTCGGAATGCCCGAACAGCAGATCGACGCGCAGGTTGCACAGCTTACCTCTCCCTGGTACAGGTTTTTTCTCTCGTACGATCCGGCACAGGACTTGTCCGAAGTTTCGTGTCCGGTTCTCGCTTTGGCAGGATCGCTCGATCTCCAGGTCCCGGCGGACGAAAATCTTTCGGAGATAGAATCGGCGTTGAAACGGGGCGGTAACGATGACGTGACGACACGAAAACTGGAAGGATTGAATCATCTTTTCCAACACGCCGAGACGGGTTTGATGAACGAATATGCACAGATAGAAGAAACCTTCGCACCGGAAGCGATGGATATCATTGCCGAGTGGATACATGGTGTTACGGCGGCGGGGGAGGAGGAGTAGGGGGGAATCATCTCGAATACGCTTGTAATTTTCCTGGTTCAGGTGTCAGACGAATGCCAACGCCGGATTTCGCCGGCGGCGCACGGAATTCGCATTATGACCGATGAGGAAAGGCACCAAAAACAGGGTTATGGTAGTG
>CAYLZA010000482.1:0-3415 GCA_964387575.1 uncultured Spirochaetales bacterium
CTGGAATTTCTTCGGCAAATGCGGCTTCCGCAGAATCATCATACGAAACGACGAGTTTAAGGATATCATACTTTCTGAACTCCGAGCTCATCGGAAAAGCCGTTTCCGCTTTAACGCCAAACGGCTTGAGGCGGGAGACTCTGTCGGTTATTTCTCCCCAAACAGACTCAATTTCTCCATTTTCCAGATAGCGGAACTTCTGAATCGTCAAATGCAGAAAGGCATCGAACTTACGCGCGCCGAAATGAGTAGCTAAACGACGCTGAAGATCAATCCCTTCGGCGCTCATCGGTGCAGTATGCTCGGCGAGCACGAACATCCATGGCTTGGAGCTCGGTGCTTGATCGGCCTCGTCTTTTGCTCCTTGACTATCATGATCCTCGTTCACATTCACCACATCGATAGTAATCATAGAGACTCTACGAATCAACTTCGTACTTCCGTAAACCTTACCGCCGAGCAGTTCTCATTTCGCGATTCGAGGAGCACGAGGGAGCCATTGGAGAAATCGTCAGTGTCTACGCTCGACGTCTGAATGCCGTGTCGTCCCAACCTCCCTCTCTTTCGTCATGTAATACTGTTTGCCGTATTTTGACGGACCAACTATGGTGATATAGTGTACGTGCAGTCGATCAACATAACGTTAGTATGATAAGGAGTGAGCATGAGCGAAGAAAGCAACCGGCCGAATGTAATTTTTATTCTAATTGACGATATGGGCTGGAAAGACCTCTCGTGTTATGGCAGTACCTTTTACGAAACGCCCAACATCGACCGGCTCGCTGCCGAGGGATTGCGATTCTCGAACGCATATGCTGCGTGCCCGGTTTGCTCTCCTACACGAGCCAGTATACTTACCGGTAAATATCCGGCGCGGCTAGGTGTGACGAATTTTATCGGCCACGGCGGTGGGCATCCGTCGAAAGGAAAGCTCATCGATGCTCCGTATATCGATCATCTACCGCCGGACGAATTTAATCTTGCGCGTGCACTCGGTGCCGCCGGATACACCACATGGCATGTCGGCAAATGGCATCTCGGGCTCGAACCGTATTGGCCCGAGAAACAAGGATTCGACGTAAATATAGCAGGCTGTCACTGGGGAATGCCGGGGAACGGCTATTTCAGCCCATGGGGCATACCGACGTTGCCGGATGGACCCGACGACGAGTATCTCACCGACAAGCTTGCAGACGAGGCTGTTACCCTAATCAGAAAACATGAAACCAGAAAACAGGTACCGGGAAATCAACGCTCTCGCGACGAAGCCGGTCTCGACAACCTTCGCGCGAAAAACTCCGGTAGCGTTCGGAATAACTCTCAGAAAGGAACCACGGATAACGGCTCGGGACCTTTTTTCCTCTATCTTCCGTTTTATTCAGTTCACATACCAATACAGGCAAAACAGGAACTGATCGAAAAATATACACATAAAGCCGACAGGCTGGATCTACTCTTTAGGAAGACATTCGAACGCGGCGGCAGGTTTCCTGGAGCACATAAACAGGATAAGTTTATTCAAAGACGGCTTCTGCAGTCGGATCCGACGTATGCAGCGATGATAGAATCGCTTGACGAAAACATCGGTAAAGTACTCGATACATTGGACGAGCTCGGGATCGCCGACAACACGCTCGTTTTCTTTACATCGGACAACGGCGGCCTCGCAACAGCTGAAGGTTCACCCACATGCAACGCTCCTCTCACTGAAGGAAAGGGTTGGATGTACGAAGGAGGAGTCAGAGAGCCACTTATCGTTCGCGGACCTACGATTGGAAAGCGCGGAGGGCAAACCAGCGCACCGGTTACGAGTCCCGATTTTTACCCGACTATTCTCGAAGCCGTCGGTCTCGATCCCCTGCCAAAGCAACACGTAGACGGAAAAAGCTTTGCCGATATTCTACGCAACGGAGATGATTCTCCAACCACAAACGAGCTATGGAACAGGCCCATATTCGAGCACTACCCCCACTACGGAAACCAGGGCGGCACCCCGGGAGCTTCGGTCCGCCGCGGCGACTGGAAGCTGATCCGCTTCTTCGAGGACGACCACGAGGAGCTGTACAATCTGGCGGAGGACATCGGAGAGACGGTGAATTTGGCCGGCTCCGCCCCGGAACGGCGGGCGGAGCTGTCGGAAATGCTCACCGAGTGGCAGCGGGAGATCGAGGCGATCATTCCCGAGCCCAACCCCGATTACGAGCCGTGGGAAGGGCGCGAGCCGTGCGGGCATTTTGCGGGTGACGGTGACGATGGGGGCCGGCGCGGGGGCCGCAACAGCCGCGAGGGTTCGGGCGGCGGCCCGGGAAGCGATGCGGCGGTTAGCGATCCGAGGGTGTGAGGATCAACCGATGACGTGCAATGACATGAGCGGTAGAATACGTATGTGAATCGGGTGGTAACGAGAAAAATCGAAGAGTTTATCAAGGATCTGAACGAGGAAGAGCTGATCTATCTGAATCGGCTGATCGTGGAGCGGTTCAAGCTGATGTCGCAGGCGAAGAGCACGCTCGAAATGGAGAAGTTCAATATCGGCGAGCTTGTCGAGTTTGAGGATAACGACGGGAACACGATTACCGGCTGCGTCATCAAACTGAACAAGAAAACCGTCTCGGTCCTGACCGACCGACGACAACGATGGAATGTCGCGCCGGTGTTACTGCGAAGTATTGAAACGTAAACAAAAGGACGGATGAACGATGGAGTATGATGCGCAAATACCGCCGAATGCGGAGGAGTGGTTGTCATTCGATGAGGATGAACGTGTATCGGCAATCATCGACCATCACGACGAGATGGGTGAAGATCTGCCTAATTCTCAGATTCATGCGGTAATCCACGCCGTTGTAGAGAACCAGATCGCGATGGGAGAGCAGGCACCCGCGCGAGCAGTAGAACGGCTGGTCTCAGAAGGCCTTGATCGTCATGAGGCTATACACGCGGTTGGCTCGATTCTTTCGGAGCAGATGTTTAATATGCTCAAAGGACGTCAGCCGGGTGGGCATGACGCCGACCAATACGCACAGAAACTATCCAAGCTTACCGCCAAAAAATGGCGAAAGATGAATCGATAGGTCTCTCATTCTCGTCCCTTTTCGCACTGCTTGCCCTAGGTGGACGCATTTTTCGAACGTGGAACCATTGCCGGCGCTATTTTCGTATGCCTTTCCTGATCTCGAACCGAAAGAGATCCAAGCGTGCCGTGTCTATGCCGTACATCCGACGAAAAAAAAACACGACGGATCTTTGTGAGCGATGATTGATACCATGAAGCAAATTCGACTTTCGTATCTACAGCTCGAATCCTGGGATAAGCACGCATGAGGATTCCAAATGCCGAGAATGCGATTATCGAGACGCCAAAAATCCGCGATTATTTGTTATCGCCCGTCCACCCAATCGGACAATTTAAGTG
>CAYLZA010000483.1:0-3415 GCA_964387575.1 uncultured Spirochaetales bacterium
ACGTGCTCGAATAAAGTGTCGATACACTCGGTGTGACGCAAAGCAAGATCTATCGGACACATGAGCGATGTCTTTCCGTCTATCGCCTCCAGGAGATTCTCGAATACCGTCTTCCGGATCTGATCCGATTGCTCGTCGTTTCCATACTCGCTCACCGTCCCTTCCAATTCCATGATCCGAATCGTGTTTGACGATCCCGTGTTTGTTATTTCGATTGTCACTTTATCGAGGATCAAACGAATCAGCACATCGTGATTCTCACGTACCGCATGGCTTGCGAGAAATCGAATTCGGACATCCGAATCGGTCATAAGAGAAATGTACTGCGTGTCCGCCGATTCGATACGCTTTGCACGATAGTTTTCGCCGTATAGCTCTACGGCGCGTGCCGCTTCATCTGCTCTCCTTCCCGCAAGAAAGAGCATCAGCATCAGAAAATGAGAGACAGCGTTCTGTGCAGGTGAGTCGTTAACCGTTTTTCCGTTTAGAATGATCTTTCCGGCCCATTCATTTCTCGCGTAGTAGCTCGAGCTTCTCGGCCAGAGCGCGAGACACTTCGCCTCCTGCAATCGTCCCCATCGCCCGGAAAGAATATCGGTCTGAAGTCGGCGTATATTGGATGAATGTAGATATTGAAACCCGATTGAAAGAAGCTTTCCCGCAGAATCACGGGTATCCTTCATCGAACGCGCCTCGGCCAATGACCCGGCTATCGGTTTTTCACAGAGTACATGATACCCCGACTCGAGCGCACTGGTCGCCAACGGATGGTGAGACGGGATGCCGGTCGGGAGCGCGACAATGTCGTTTTTTCCCGACTCATATTCGAGCATATCTTTATAATCACGATAGAGTCGAACGCCTCGAGATGTAAGACGGTTTTCTACATCCGGTTCGGCATCCTGCGGCCGCACGGTTACCGCGGACAATGCGCACAAACCGTCGGATTCACACGATTCTATCGAGCTCAGATGACTTCTACCGTATCCACCTACACCGACGAGACAAATACGGTGTTGAGGGGAGTTCGTCACTTGACGCCCTGAGCTATCTCTACCGCTTCGCGACAAAGCGATGTGATTTTTTCGAAATTGCCGGAATCCACCAAGTCGCCTTTGACCATCCAGCTTCCGCCGCATGCCACCACACCATCAAAGGAAAGATATTCGGAAAGGTTTTCTGCTTTGATTCCGCCGGTCGGGATAAAACGGACCGCATCGCCGTACGGAGCCGACATCGCCTTGAGAAGCTTGAGCCCACCCGAGGCTTCCGCAGGAAAAAACTTGACCACCTCGAGCCCGAGCTCGAGGGCGGCTTCGATATTCGTCGGATTGTTGATTCCAGGCGTGACCGGAATTCCGTTTTCGATGCAATACGTTACGACTCTCGGGTTGAACCCGGGAGAGACGATGAACTTCGCGCCCGCGTCGACCGCCTGCTGGACTTGGCGAATCTTTAACACGGTTCCCGCTCCTATCAGCAAATCCGGATGGGCCTTCGACATAGCACGGATCGCTTCTTCAGCCGCTTCGGTCCGAAAGGTCACCTCAGCAACGGGTAATCCTGCCTCGAGAAGCGCTGCACCGAGCGGTTCGGCCGAATCGGCGCTCTTCATTTTGATTACCGGTACTACTTTCAGCTCTTCAATACGTTTTAATACGTCGTTCATTCTTCACCCTCTGATGTTAATAATATATGCAATTTTCTATAGTGAGGCGAGAATACCGCCGTCCACGTAGATTATCTGCCCGTTTACGAAGCTCGACGCGTCGGATGCCAGAAAAACCGCAGGGCCGACGAGCTCTTCCGGATCCCCCCATCGAGCGGCGGGTGTCCTGTTTTTCAGCCACGTATCAAATCGTTCATCTTCCGCCAGCGGTTTCGTCATATCGGTTATAAAGTATCCGGGACCGATTCCGTTGATTTGCAGTCCGTGCCGGGCCCAATCCACCGTCATCGCCCGGGTAAGCATCTTCAAACCGCCTTTCGCCGCAGTATACGGACCGACCGTATTACGCCCGATTTCGCTCATAAGCGAACATATATTGATGATTTTTCCCGACCCGCGTTTGATCATACCTCGTGCCACGGTACGGGCTACGAGAAACGGAGCAATCAGGTTGACATCTATCACGCTCTTAAAGCGTGTGCTTTCAATCTCGTCGAGAGGACCTCGCTCCTGGATTCCGGCGTTATTAATGAGGATATCGATATCCCCGACCAAATCCTCAACATCTCGTATCCCGTTCTCGACTCCCTTTTCATCGGTTACGTCAAATGGAACTCCGCCGACCCGTTCGTCGTTCTCGAAGTCCTCGTGCAGGGCGGTGACCGCGTGATCGACCGAGGCATCGCTTCTTCCATTGATGACGACGGTCGCTCCGGCATCGAGCAACCCCCGCGCCAGAACGTATCCGAGGCCTCGTGTAGATCCGGTTATGAGCGCACGCTTCCCATCGAGAGTGAAAAGGGTACGGATATCATGCATCTACGATACACCCATTTTTACGAGATTTTTGTAGGTGAGCTCGATCGAACCAAAAATGTCGCGCTCTTCGACCGGCTGGTCCTGCTCGAACACATACCACCGGACACCCGATTCGCGACACGCATCAAGAATCGATGCCCATTCGAGGTTTCCCTCGCCTACTTCGCAGAAAATCGGATCGGAACCGACAATCGAATAATCCTTGAAATGAACCACCGGCGCACGACCCGCGCACTTTCGTATCCAGCTTACCGGATTGCCACCGCCTCGCTGTACCCAATGCAGATCGAGCTCGAAACAGACATTTTCCGCGGAGCTCTTTTCGAAAAGCTCTTCTATGAATATCTTACCCTCGAACCGGGCGAACTCTCGATGGTGATTGTGAAATCCGAACCGAATATCGTGCTCTGCGAATTTCGTTCCGATCTCGTCGAGCTCTTTCGCCAGATCAGCGGCTCCGCCCGGGCGGAAATAGTCGGGCCCCCCGCTCCCGATGGCGCTAAAATCGCATTCCCAGAGCTTGAGTTTATCAACCGTTCGCTCGAAATCGTTTTTGAGTGCATCGAGCTTTTCGTGGGTGGCGCAACAATACAGCCCGTTTGCGTCGAGAAGCGTTTTCACTCTTTCGGGCTTTATGTCTCCGATCCCTGAAATCTGAACCGCCTGGTACCCGAATCCACGTACGCGTTCGAGTGTAGAAGCAAGATCCGCTTCATTCTTACAATGGTCTCTCAGATTGTACAGAGTTACGCCGATCTTTGTATCCGGTGCTTTCATTCATTCGTCCTTCCGTTGGATTGCAACCATTGTAAATTACCCCTCAGGAGAATGCAACGTACCTCGCATCATCGCAGGAATTCGCATTATGAACCGTTGGCACGGTTTCCCACTACCATAACCCTGTTTTTGGTGCTTTTCCTCATCGGT
>CAYLZA010000484.1:0-3414 GCA_964387575.1 uncultured Spirochaetales bacterium
TCGTAAGACCGTACATCAGTCGGTCGAGGCTATCCTGTTTCCCGGCCGCAAGCGACTCCGGCGCATCGAGCCAATCGAGAAGATCCGCCTGGATCATCGACCAGCACACCCGGTCGATCGGATCGATTCCGAGCTCGTCGGCGATGATCCAGTCTGCTCCCCCGGTAATCTTGCTTATCAGATCGGCATATCCGGCGGCGGTCATCTCGGACGGCGCGCCGGCAAGTACCCGGGAATCCCCGACAACAACGAGCGGTGCCGAGCAGTAGAGGCTCTGCTTGAAACCGTCGATAACGAGCGATGCCCCGGGGGATGTGTACCCGTCGACCGAAGCGGCGGTTGCAACGACGAGATATTTTTCTCCCATCTCGTGGGCGGCCGTTTTGACGATATCGTTTATCGTACCCGAGCCGACGGCGACTCCGATCGCACCTTCCGCGTTCAACCGTTCTCGTACCGGCCCCACCTCTTCGTAGTCGGCTTCGAGCACGGGTGTTCCCGGAAATATATACGGTTCACAAACGGCGATACCCGCGTCGGTCAGATACCGATGCACATCGTTACCGGCGGCACCGTACGTATTCTCATCGGCGACGATCAGTGCGTTTCGTCCGCGAAAGTGCTGAGCAAACAACCGGCCTACGTGCGACAGCACCTCTCCTACCTCGAACGCGCCTGTATCAACCGCATACCCGAGAGCTTCGTCGAGCGTCACGATCCACTCCGCTGCATTCGCTCTTCGATTATTCCCGCAATATCATCGCCGGTCAGCTCCACCGGAGTATTTTTCAATCCGGAAGCACCGGCGACTTCGGAAAGCATCTTTTCGTCGACTCCATACCCGGAAATCGCGGGTATGCGGAAATCGGCTATCCAACGATCGAGGAGATCGAGAAGTAGTCGAATCCGGTTGCCTGAAGCATCTTCACTTCCGATCTTCTCCGATCCGGACAATAGTGCACCGGCTTCGGCGTATTTCGCGAGCGAACGCCTGGAAGCTTCGTCGTTTTTCTCCTCGAGACCTCGTACGATACGCCGCGATGCCGAACCGATGAGCGTTCCGCACACGACCCCATGCGGAATATCGACCGCGGCCCCGAGGGGCGATGCTATCCCGTGAACGACGCCGAGCCCGGCGTTCGCAAGCACGATTCCCGAAGCATAAGCAGCAAACGCAATTTCGGACCGCGCTTCCATATCGGACCCGTCCTCGACGACCCGCGGAAGAGATCGACCGGCGAGCCGCAGACCTTCGCGTGCGAGTGCATCGGTAAACGGCGATGCCTTCGTCGAAACAAAGCCCTCGATGAGTTGTGTTACCGCATCGAGCCCGGATGCGGCGGTTACCGATTTCGGGCAGGACATGATGAGTCGCGGATCGATAACCGCCAAGTCCGGAACATACGCATCGTGTCTGAGCGATTTCTTGAATCCCTCCTCGCCGATTCTGCTTATAACCGCGTTTTTGGTTGCTTCGGATCCGGTACCCGAGGTCGTCGGAACGGCGATAAACGGCACCTTTCTTCCGTCGGGCTTTTTGGTGCCCACCCCCTCGAGATAATCGGCAACCGAGCCTTCCACCGGAATCATCGCCGAGACCGCCTTTCCCGTATCGATGACACTTCCACCGCCGACGGCGATGACCGCGGCAGGACGATCGCTTCGAAGCTCATCGACAATTGCATCGATCGATTCGGGACTCGGCTCGCCGGAAACCGCAAACTCGCGAATGCCGTTGCCGGCGGCAGCGTTTCGAAGCACACGAGCCTGTGACGAATCGGGGAACCAGCTTTTCCCGCTTATCAAGGCGATACCCGATCCGACGGTCGGAGTGCGGGCCGCCGCGCGGTCGGCCGGATGAGAACACCCGGTCGGCTCTGCGCCGCCTGCCGGATTCAGGGCGCCGGAATCTCCGGGAAAAGCCTCCCCGGCTTCTATCTCTTCGACAAAAGAATCAAAGGCGTCGGCACCGAAGAGCAGACGCGGGATCCGTGCGATCGTGAACTGAGAAATCATGCGACGAGTATAGGCGGTGGTAACCGTAGTGTCAATTTTGTATGATTCCGTGCATGAAGCAGACACCGTACAGACGACCGAGTTGGGACGAATACTTTATGGAGGTGGCCGACGCTATTTCAAAGCGAGCCACCTGTGACCGGGGACGAAGCGGCTGCGTGATTGCAAAGGATCGTCAGATCCTCGTAACCGGCTACGTCGGTTCCCCACAGGGGCTACCCCACTGCGACGACGTCGGACATGAATTGAAAAAGACGGTACACGAAGACGGAACGGTCACGCAGCACTGCGTCAGGACCGTTCATGCCGAGCAAAACGCGATCTGTCAGGCGGCCAAGCGGGGGATATCGATCGACGGAGCTACGATCTATTGCCGTATGACCCCGTGCCGGACATGTGCAATGCTTCTGATAAATTGCGGTATCAAACGGGTCGTGTGTGAACGCAAATACCACGCCGGCGCGGATTCGGAACGTATGTTCAAGGAAGTCGGAATTCAGCTCGAATACAAGTTCGAAGAAGTGCAGCAGTACCACAACCAATGATCAGCCATCGGCGGCTGCCTCCGCGTGGAGTCGCTCACGCCGATTGCATTCGCGACGGCGGCGGTGGCGGATGCTGCCGTTTTGCGGCGTTCAACTTATAGCTCGGGTATCCTGTATTGTTGTTTCTCGGGATCGTCGTTTCTGCGAAAAAGAATTGCGATATTCCCGATAATACGGATCAGTGTCGAGTCCGTTCTATCCGCGAGTTGTGAGGAAATACTCTTTTTTTCGCTTTTGTGGTCTACAAAGCGCACCTTTATGAGCTCGTGATCGTCCAGTGCGGCTGTCGTCGCAGATACGACTTCTTCGGTGAGTCCCGCTTTGCCGATCATGACCACCGGCTTGAGCGAATGTGCCTGCTTGGCAAAGTATCGTCGAAGTTTGGTTGAGAGCTCCGGTTTTGGATCCTGCTCGTTACTCATGGTTGATCCTTTTTTTTAATGGCCCGAATCCTGTTGAAAAGTCGGCATGCAGCCTTTCCACCCTACCGATACCGCCGTATATAGCAGCTTGTTCATCCTGAATCGCCTGGAATCTAGTTTTCAACAGGATTCGGGCCATTATTGTTGTCCCCGCAAACGCTCGAGCGCGCCGAGCCTTTCCTTGAGCGTCGGATGCCCGTAATGTACTGCGCTGTACACCGGATGCGGGGTAAAGCTCGAGAGATTGCTTCGCCCGAGCGTGAGAAGCGCATTCTGAAGCGGCTCCGGGTCTCCGATCGCATTCGCAGCGTAACGATCGGCCTGATATTCGTGACGTCTTGCGAGCGCCGAAAACAGGGGCGTCATAAAGTAAAAGACCGGCCCCGACATGAAAAGCAGAATCGCAAGAAGCGCATGCGGCGAACCGGCGG
>CAYLZA010000485.1:0-3413 GCA_964387575.1 uncultured Spirochaetales bacterium
GATCGACGACTACCGTATCGCCTACGATCTGCTTGCCGCGGGCGTCCTTGATTCCCGTGGGGTCAAAAAACTCGTACGAGGTTGAGAAAAGCGTATTTTGCGGAACACCGGCATTTTTTCGATTATTTTATGTGGTTGACTCTATTTTGGTCTCTCGTTAATCTTCGTGTGCCTTTTTCACTTCAGCTAGTATGAAGATTTCGAGTGTCCTAGAAGAAATTACTTGCTAACGTAACCGGTTCCATCGACGAAGAACTACGGCTTCGAAATGAGTATCTCGTGGTCGTAAATCGCATTCTGCGATCGAAAATCAAAGGGCGATTGCGACTTCGGAAGCGGAGGCAGCTTGCGGAAATCGGAAAGAAACTTGGGCGAAAAGCGCTCGAGACAATCGCGACGATAGCGAATGTATTGAAGAGACACGGATTACCGCCGGTCGGCGATCGTAAAAAGGAAACGAGCTGGAGGTGGAATCGATTTGGGCTTCCGGGCGAATACGGCGTTCATCAAACACCCGGTACTCGATGCTCTCGATCCGTTCGATGACTATCTCCGGTCTCTGCGGCGGCTCCTCGTATGCGGTAATCAACAGGTTTACTTCGTCCCAGCCGATGTAGTACGACTCATCAATCAGCACCCGCTCGCCGGTAGTAAGCGGGTAGATCCGGAGATGACGGGAAAGGTTTTTCTCTCGGCGTGTGTTTTCTCCTGCCTTTCCCCGGCGCCCGGAAAGACGCCCGGGAGCGTCCATGCTCCCGGCCTAATCGATTCGCTGCCCCGAGAGCCAGGACGGCGACGGGGTGTTTGGGAGGGAGAGTAACACTTTGCGAACCGGCACAATCAGCCTCCAGAACAGAGCCGATCTTGCACGAGTTTGCACGAAAAAAGCCGGATTGCCGGAATCGGCTCGATCCCTCACGCGACCACCGGCGCTGCCTGCGTAGGGACTGCGTGGGCTACGAGTATTCGTACACTGGCGTTTCGATGATTTTGTCGGGCGCTTTGTCACTCCGGATGATCTTATGGATATGTTCTACGGTTTCCGATCAGTGGTATCCGGGGGATCGCCGGGTTCGTAGTATTCGATAAGCCTCTGTTCCCGAGCTTCTTCCCACGTGAGTCCGTATGGTACGCCGTTCGAGGTATGTCCGGCAACAAAATACATGTCCCCTTCGGCATACGGATAGCGCTCCGACCAATCAGTCGGACAGGGGTTTTCCCGTTCCAATCGCTTTTCGCGCTTCTTCTTTGCCTGTTCATCAACCGTTCGCTGAAGTTGCGCCACATACTCGGGATCGATTTCTATGCCCATGAGCTGGAGCTCTTTCACCGCGCATAGCCAGTCTACTCCGTACCTTCTTCGATAGGACCGTACGATGTGAGAGCCTTCGTACTGCGCTATCCAGCGCGGGGCCGATTGTAGCCGCTGCTTGCGATTCATCCGTTTCGTACGCGGTGGCAGTGGTTTTTTCTTCTTCTTGCGTCCCATTGGTGTACACGTGATTCTGCCGGAATTGTCACAACATACGTAGCCGTGAATCGATTCTCTTTTCGATTCGCATTCAACCGGTGGCGGGCATTGGTCGAGCGTGCGCTATCTCGTCCTCTCTTACCGTACGTATCTGATCAGACGGAACCGTTATAACTGCAACTGTTTTCCGGTCAAAGCCACGAATTCGACCTCGTAAGCTCGCTCGTTCGAATATGCGTGCACAATCGTACCGACATCCCCTGCCTGTAGCTCGTATTCAGGAAGATCTTCCGTCAAAACAATTCGATCATGTTCCTTCATATCCTCTCTCCTATGCCGGATACGCCGTAACTAAACGAGGGACTTCCGTTCCCTGCTCGACAATCCAAATCGTAATCAAGCGTATGGTATCGTTCGACGGTGTTCTCAACGGGCCTTCCACCACATATCTCGTTCCGAAAGGAGATTCAACTGTGTCTACCACATCATTCCGGACACCATGTTGCTTGAGGTCTTCGGCAAGCCGTTTCCATTCCTCGATTCGGTATCCTTTGCTCTCAACAAAGCGTGCTTTCCAGTGCGTCCGGTTCATCATCAGGTAGCCGCGAATCTTTCTCTCATTCACAAGCGCTTTCGCGCTTCCGGGAAGCTTCATTGTCAATGTTATCGTCGTGAGCGTCGAGAATTAACGGCATCGATAATTCCACCGCCTTCGACGTCGAAGGCGGTGTTCGGCGTCAGGCGAATTCGCTTTGGTGCTCGAATTCGAAGGGACGGAAATCGCCATAGAGCCGGGATCGTGAAATTACAAGACAGATGCACGTTTGGTCGAAAAGCGCGGAGGCTGTTTCTGTTACCGGCGGCTATTCCTCGACAAAGTAATCGGAGTCAATTCGCTTGATCTCGTATGAGGCAACCGGCGTTACACCGACATCATGGTCGATCATGAACCCGGCAAGCCGATCTCCGTCGAGCAGGATAATCTTCGAATCGATTTTCGAAACATACTCGTGTACATCTCGGGTGAATTCGGAGGTTGTAATGAATATCCCTTTTCTCGCGCGATGACCTTGAAGAGCACCGGCGAGCTTCTGGATTTCCGGTCGTCCGACACTTGCTTGCCAGCGTTTCGCCTGAATGTAAATGTTGTCGAGGCCGAGTCGGTCCTCGTTGATGATTCCGTCGATCCCTTCATCACCCGATTTCCCAACCGCTTGACCGGCCTCCTTGCGGGAGCCGCCGTACCCCATTTTTACCAGCAGATCTACAATGAGCTTTTCGAAAAACTCGGGACTACAACTGAGAATCGCGCTGCGTATTTCCCCGCTTAATTCCTCCCTGAGTGTTTGATGCGCATTCTCCAGTGTTTCTTCCGGTGTCGTTCCCGAATCCCACTCCGTCGTGGATTCACCGGACTTTCCGCTTCGATCATGCCGTGTTTGTCGAAATTGCTGGAACTCATCATACCGTTCGAGAAAGTGAACGTTGATCTCCGGCGGGTTTTCTCGTAGGACCTGCTGTCCTCGCTCGGTTATTCGAAAGTGGGCTCGTTTCGGATTCTCCAATAAGCCCGCTTTTTTCAGGTAGGTTCGTGCCCACCCCACGCGGTTGTCAAATGTAGCTTGTTTCCCGCTGGGCAATAGCTCCTTGCGCTCTTCCTCGGAAAGATTGAACTCGTTCGCCAGCGCATTGATCGCGTCTCGTACCGAGTGCTCCTTCCCGTCTTTCGCGTACGTAAGAAGCGGCAGCATAATCGCTTGATAGTCCGGTATCGGCATTGGTTATTCCTTCCGGTTCATTTTACGCCATAGCCTCGATATGAAAAACACATTCTTTTCGGTATTGCCTGCCCCGACTCCGTAATCGATCCTCTTCCCCCGCTCCCCCTCCTTCGGGCACATCCATGTGCCCGCGCCCGCTTCCGGCCGAAAGCCAGGGACGG
>CAYLZA010000486.1:0-3411 GCA_964387575.1 uncultured Spirochaetales bacterium
CCGTGTGCTTTATCGAAAATGTCGATGCCATGGGAGTCCACACGGGCGATTCGTACTGCACCGCTCCGATGCTCACGATCGATGAGGCGCTGCAACGGAAGCTTCAGGAAGCGTCCTACAAAATCGTCGAGGCGATCCGCGTTATCGGTGGAACGAATATCCAGTTTGCACACGATCCTGAGAGCGGACGGGTGGTGGTTATCGAAATCAATCCGCGTACGTCCCGCTCCTCTGCCCTCGCATCCAAGGCGACGGGATTTCCGATCGCCTTAATATCTTCCAAACTGGCGGCCGGGCTGACGCTTCCGGAAATACCATACTGGCGCGACGGCACGCTCGATAAATACACGCCGTCGGGTGATTACGTGGTAGTCAAATTCGCCCGGTGGGCGTTCGAAAAGTTTCGAAATGCCGAAGACAAGCTCGGTACGCAGATGCGCGCCGTCGGCGAGGTGATGAGCATCGGGAATAACTACAAGGAAGCATTTGGAAAAGCAATCCGCTCACTCGAGATCAACCGCTACGGGCTCGGGTGGGCGAATGATTTTGCGGAGCTCTCGCTGGAAGAGCTCAAACAGCGGCTTATCGAGCCCTCGAGCGAACGGCAGTTTCTCCTCTACGAGGCACTCCGGAAAGGCGTGGATATCGATGAGCTCTATCGGCTTACGTTTATCAAACGATGGTTTCTCGAGCAGATGAAGGAGCTCGTCGAGCTCGAAGAGGAGATCCGGGGTTATCGTAGCGACAAAGCCGGCGGGAACGATACGATATCGCTTTCCGATGAGCTTCTTGCGAAAGCAAAACGCGACGGGTTTTCCGATCGCTATCTCGCGGGACTTCTCGGGGTAACCGAATCTGCGGTCAGGAAACGGCGGACCGAAATCGGGGTTGTGCAGGCGTGGGACAAGGTTCCGGTAAGCGGTGTGGAGGATGCGGCCTACTACTATTCGACGTACAACGGCGAAAATACGGTGCCCGTTTCGGATAAACCGAAAGTGATGATTCTCGGCGGCGGACCGAATCGTATCGGTCAGGGAATAGAGTTCGACTACTGCTGCGTTCACGCCGCCTTCGAGCTCCGTGAGCTCGGGTATGAAACGATCATGGTCAACTGTAATCCCGAAACGGTATCCACCGATTACGACACCTCCGACAAACTCTACTTCGAGCCGCTTACCACAGAGGACGTGCTGAGTATCTACGAAAAAGAAAAACCGGAAGGGGTGATCGTTCAGTTCGGCGGTCAGACGCCTCTCAATATCGCCGATGAGCTCGAAGCGGAAGGGGTGAGGATCCTCGGTACGACGCCGTCCACGATCGAGCTGGCCGAGGATCGGGAGCGTTTCGGCGAGGTGATGAAACGGCTCGGGATTCCGATGCCCGAAGCGGGGATGGCGCATACGCTGGAGGAAGCGAAACGAATCGCCGGAGGCATCGGATACCCGGTCATCGTCCGTCCGTCGTATGTGCTCGGAGGACGGGGAATGGAAATAGTTCACGAGGAATCGATGCTCGAGTCGTATGTGAGAAACGCCGCCGTCGTGTCGCCGGAACGACCGATTCTGATAGACAGGTTTCTCGAGCACGCTACAGAGGTGGAAACCGATGCGATTGCCGACGGCGCGGATGTTTATATTCCGTCTATCATGGAACACATCGAGTACGCCGGTGTGCATTCGGGCGATTCGGCATGTGTCATTCCCACGGTCAGCATCGCCGACGAGCATCTCGAGACCATCCACGAGTACACGACGAAGATAGCTCGGGAGCTCAACGTGGTCGGGCTGATGAACGTCCAATATGCGATAGCCGATGATCACGTCTATATCCTCGAGGCGAATCCTCGGGCGTCCCGGACCGTACCGCTCGTCTCGAAAGTGTGCGATGTGCAGATGGCGAAAATCGCCACCCGTCTGATCATGGGCGGACGATTGGATGAATCGATTTCGAGGAACAAGCGAGTTCCTCACTTCGGTGTCAAGGAAGCGGTGTTTCCGTTCAATATGATGCCCGAAGTCGATCCGTTGCTCGGCCCGGAAATGCGCTCCACCGGTGAAGTGCTCGGGCTTGCGAGCAACTACGGACTCGCGTTCAGCAAGGCCCAGGAGGCTGCCAACCAGCGGCTACCACTCGAAGGTGCGGTTCTCATCAGCGTCGCCCGCCGCGACCGGACGGGGCTTGCGGAAACCGCGAAACGGTTCAGAGATCTCGGATTCAGCATCATCGCCACCGAAGGCACGGGCTCCTTCCTTCGCGAGCACGGTATAGAATCGACACTTGCAAACAAGCTCCACGAAGGCAGACCGAACATACTCGATCTGATGAAAAACAAGCAGCTGCAGCTCATCATCAACACCCCGGCGGGAACCGAAAGCGAATACGACGACTCCTATATCCGCAAGAATGCGATCAAATACAAGATCCCGTACATAACGACGATAAACGCGGCGGCCGCCGCTGCCGAAGGAATCGCCGAGCGACGCAACGGCGCCGACGAAACCTGCTCACTGCAGGAGTATCATCAGACTATGCGGGAGTGATCCGCACGGTTACGAAGGCTGTCGGGTTGTGAAAGTAGCGGTGTGGAGCTCGTGAACCTGACCGGCTTGACTCTCCCCTATTGCTGAGCGGCTTCGGGCACCCGGGGCGGCTGCGCCGTTTCCGGAAAATCAGGCTGTACGACGTATCCGGGTTCCCGCTTTCTCCGTTTGACCGCACCGGCGATTTCCTTCCACGTCTTCCACAGACCTTTCGGCGCCTTTGGAAGATCATGCTCGATCGCTTTTCGCAGTGCCGGAAGATTGTAATAGGGAACAGCCGCATACATGTGATGCTCGATGTGATAATTCATATTCCAGTAGAAATACCTGACGATCGGTCCGGCAAGATAGGTTCGTGTGGTTACCCGCCAATCCGGGACATTCGGCCGCATCCCCATGTGTTGCGGTTTATGCGTCAGTATGACGAGCCAGGTACACATAAACGGAGCGAACGTGACGAGGAGCAGGAGTATCCAATTGCCGGTCGCGATGAACAGGGCCGCAAGAGCCGTGTGTCCGATGACGAGCACTCGGGCCCAACGGATCATCTTCTTCATCGCCTGCTCATCGCTCCTGTTGAAATAGTTCGTGTATGATTTCGGGATTTTTCCCATCGCATTCTGAATGTGAAAGGCGATTCCTTTGACGACGACCACCGGATTCACTACTAAACTGAAAATCCACTGATACCACTTCAGATTCATCGGGAGCATCACTTCGAGATCCAGGTCTTTGTGAACGGTATACTGATGGTGATTTGTGTGACTGTGTCTGAACAAAACGAAGTTGAACCAGGTGAGAAAGCTGTTGATCCGCATAAACACTTCGTTCAGCTTCTTCGACTTGAACATGTTTTTGTGAGAAAGCTCGT
>CAYLZA010000487.1:0-3391 GCA_964387575.1 uncultured Spirochaetales bacterium
CAGGGGTATGGTAGTGGGAAACCGTGCCAACGGTTCATAATGCGAATTCCTGACCGCAATGACATGCAGGTTGCAATCTCATATCATATCGAGTACAAGAGGCTACTATGAGCGACATAACTACCGATTCGGAATCGACACTCAATCTCGATAGTCCGTCGATATTTATCGGAAAACAGAGCGACGAAATCATCAGCTTCGGCTCGGGGCAACCCGATCTTCCACCGCCCGTCGAAGCCGTCGAGAGACTCAATATCAGACAGGATCTGCGATACGGGCTTATCCAGGGGGAACCCGCGTTGAGGGAAGCGCTCGCCGGCGAATATCCCACCTCTTCGAGCCGTAATTTCGTTATCACCAACGGAGCATCAGAGGCGCTCGATTTGATTTTCAGAAGCCTCGGAACGGGTAAGGTTCTGCTACCGAAGCCGTATTACTACTCATATCCTCATCTCGTCCGCTTCGCCGGTATGGAACCGGTTTTTACTCAACTCATCGACGGACGAATCGATCTCGATGATTTCATACAAAACGTCGAGGGATGCAGGGCGGTGCTGATAAACTCGCCGTCGAATCCGACCGGCCGGATCGAATCGATGGAAACTCTCAAGGAGATAGAAAAAATCACCGCCGAGCGCGGTATCTACGTGATTTCCGATGAGGTGTACAAAGACCTCATCTATGAACGAGAGAACTATCTGATAAACGGCGATCATGTCATTACAGTAAATTCGTTCTCGAAAACATACGCGATGTGCGGAGTACGGGTCGGCTATTTGTGGAGCCGGGATCAGGAATTGATCGATAAAATAATCGAGAAAAAAACGCACACCTCGATGAATACCAATCTCGTAGGACAGGATATGGCGCTCAAGGCGATGTCGGCTCCGCAGTCGTATATCGATGATCAGCTTGCTATCTGGCGTAAACGGCGTGAGCTCATCTATTCGCGTTTGCTGGACTCGGGGTTCGAGGTCTGGAAACCGGAAGGCGCGTTTTACGTATTCCCGAAATACCACGATCCGCGACGGCTTATTACCCATCTCTATACGAAGCTGAACGTCATCACCTATCTCGGAGAATGGTTCGGCGCCCCCGAACATATCAGGCTGAGCTACGCTCTCGATGAAGAAGAGATGAAGATAGGCCTCGACCGAATCGATCGAGCAGTTCGCGAAATCGGCGAGTAAGGTGTTTTCTATGGATTCCAGGATTCGGGTTGCGGTATTGTTCGGCGGTAAATCAGCGGAACACGAAGTATCTATTCGCTCGGCCGAAAGCGTTATCGGTGCCCTCGACACATCCAGGTACGATGTAATTCCTATCGGAATAGACAGATCAGGCGGCTGGCATGTCAAAGAGGAGGCGATGGCGCTTTTGAGCGGTGAGGAGCGTGTGGCCCTCATCAACAACGAAGGCAGAAACCATCTCGTCGCAATCGAAAGCGGAAAAGACGAAGGTCCGGTCGATGTGGTTTTTCCCGTCCTCCACGGACCATACGGCGAAGACGGAGCGGTGCAGGGTCTGCTCGAGCTGGCACGTGTGCCGTATGTAGGCGCGGATGTTCTTGGATCCGCCGTCGGAATGGACAAAGACGTCATGAAACGGCTTCTCGAGCACGCCGGCATACCTACTACCGCTTTTCGCGTGTTTCGCCGCGCCGAATCGGCCGAATCTTCATTCGAGACGCTCAAAGCTGAGCTCGGGCTACCGCTGTTTGTAAAACCTGCGAATCTCGGTAGCTCGGTCGGAATCAATCGATGTGAGAGCACCGCAGCTTTCAAAGATGCGGTGCGGGAAGCCTTTTCCTACGATAGCAAAATCCTCGTTGAATCGGATGCAAACGGGCGTGAAATCGAGTGCTCGGTCCTCGGGAACGATGATCCGATCGCGTCTATTCCGGGAGAGATCAAACCGGCGAAGGGCTTCTACTCCTACGAAGCCAAGTACGTCGACGAAAACGGCGCGGAGCTTCTCATTCCCGCACCGCTCGACGAAGAGATTACCGATCGTGTACGTTCGCGTGCAATCGAAGCATATCAAGCCTTGTGTTGCAGTGGAATGGCGAGAGTCGATATGTTCATTAACAACGATACGATATTGGTGAACGAAATAAATACGATACCGGGATTCACGAGTATCAGCATGTTTCCAAAATTGTGGGAAGCAACCGGAATTTCCTATACCGATCTTCTTACACGGCTTATCGAGCTCGCGATGGATCGGCACAGAAAAAAGTCGGAGCTCAAAAACGAGTATCCAGACCGGCTCTCCACAATGTAATACAGATGGTTACCATCAGGCGTCTATCACCGAACGATATCGACGCGCTTTACTCGTTTTATAGAACCATGCCTCTGGAAGTACGTCGCTATTTTCAGCCGTTTCCACAATTAACTCAGCATGTAATCATGTCTCACGTCGAAGATGTTACCGGCGAAATAGCGGTCGCCTATTGCGCCGTCGGCGGGACGCGGATCATCGGACACGCCTTTGTAACCAGCTTGTCCGCACCACATCCGGTTCTCGGTATCGGGCTACTCCCGGAGTTCCAGGGAATCGGAATCGGCACCTTGCTGATGGAGCGAACACTTGCAGAAGTCGACCAACGCACTACGGCGAACATTATTCTCACGGTCTTGAAATCGAACACAAAAGCTATCAGGATATATGAGAAATTCGGATTTCGAGTAGCAGCTCAACATACATTTCGAACCCCGAGGGATAGTTTTGTCATGGAACGGAAAAAGAAGGAGGACAAGACCTTCAAGATTATCGTGTACGTCCCGAAAGACGATACGGAACGAGTAAAAAACGCGATGTTTGAAGCTGGTGCGGGTCGATATCAGCTGTACGATTCGTGCGCCTGGCAAACTGAAGGGACGGGGCAGTTTCGCGGCCTCGACGGATCGAATCCGGCAATCGGTACGGCCGGCAAGGTGGAACGAGTCGAAGAGTACCGGATCGAGATGAATTGCAGCGAAAAACATCTTTCCGACGTAGTAGAAGCTTGCAGGCAAGCCCATCCTTACGAAGAACCGCCGATCGATGTTTTCGAGCGCGCGGATATCGGTATGTGACAATGAGCATTCGCGAGCTACTTATTCTTTCGACCGGGTGTATTTGTACGTGCGTATCAATCTATCAGCTTCTCATCCTCGAGCTCCCGTTCTTTTATGCGCTTTTCTCGGTCGGCGTCACGCTTATCATCTTCATTGCCCACGGACGATTAAACGGCAAAATGCTTTTTTTCGGATGGAAAGCTCGTTTTGTGCTGTTCTATTTCGGGGCACTCCTGTTGCTGTCGATCTTGATCGATCATGTCGGGATTCGCGCCGGATACTGGGAATACCCGCATTACGGTGAATCCGACGCGGTTCGTAAATACGTT
>CAYLZA010000488.1:0-3389 GCA_964387575.1 uncultured Spirochaetales bacterium
AAAGGCGGCTGCCGCGCTGGTGGCACCCATGGTATACTACGATGAATTTTCAATACAGGAAATAAAATCCTACCTGTCTGAACGGGGTATCGCTATTCGTGTCGACGGATACGGAGATAGCGAGGTTGTTGCCGGTTTACAGTAGGGTGGATATATTAAGACGAACGGGAGACTTGAGAGATGCCTACATATGAATACGAATGCACTGATTGTGCTCATCGGTTTGATGCTTTTCACGGAATGACCGAGGAGCCGATACAACAATGTCCGAAATGCAACGCACCGGTTCGAAGACTGATCGGCGGTGGTGTTGGAATCATATTCAAAGGAAGCGGTTTCTATTCAACCGACAGCCGCTCGAGCAGTCCTAAAACCGATACGCAAACTGATACGAAAGAGTCGAAAGAAGAGACCAAGAGTGATACCACGGCTTCCGAGACCAAGAGCGACTCTAAGAGCACCGGAGAAAAGAAAGGCTCCGATACGAAAAAAACGGAGAAAGTCTCAACATCCGGTTGATTTGCCTGGACCGTCACGTTTTTCGCCTCGGTGTTCGGCAGGATCGAACCAGTAGTTCTCAGCACGATCTGCGGCGGTTTGCAGATACGATTCCAATTCGAGTGAAGCAAACGACTCTCGTGTCGGTCCGAAGTCCGGTTTGATAACCGGGTTTTCGGGAGTAAAAACCGTACAACAATCTTCGTACGGCAGTATCGATATCTCGTATGTGCCGATTTTCCGGGCGATGGAGATAATCTCCTGCTTATCGTACCCGATAAGCGGTCTATACACCGGAAACGATGCGTAACTGTCTGTGAAACGGATACTTTCCACGGTTTGGCTTGCAACCTGGCTCAACGATTCGCCGGTAATAAGAGCAAGTGCTTTTCGTCGCTCCGCTATTCTCGAAGCTATATCCATCATGGCGGCCCTCAACAAGAGCGTTATCCGGCCGCCCGTCGCGTTGCGCTTGATGCGAACCGCGATTTCAGAAAAATCCACCACATGGAGCGTGTGGCCTACGGTATGCGGGGCGAGCTTGCGAGATATGTTCTCTACTTTTTCCCGCGTCTCGTTTCCGGTATACGGGTAGGTGTGAAAATACACCGCGTCTATCTTGAGTCCGCGCTTTGCCAGGAGATATCCTGCGATCGGTGAATCAATACCTCCCGAAAGCAGCAACATACCACGTCCCGCCGATCCCACGGGTAGCCCTCCCGGTCCCGGTCTGTCGTTCCCGAATACAAAGGCCTTGTTGCGTATTTCGATGTGGATGATGAGATCGGGATCGTGCACGTCTACGCTCAGATCAGGAAATCGTTCTCGCAATTCGTCGCCGAGCTTGTCGGCAATTTCCTGAGAGCTCAGCTCGAAGCTCTTATCGGATCGTCGTGCCTCGATTTTGAACGTACCGGACACTCTTCCGCGTACTGCGTCTACATATTCGCGAACAACCGTCTCCGACGCATTCACGATCGCCGGGTAGGTTTTTTCCGCACCGATAACCCGCGCGAATCCGACGATGCCGAATGTCGATTCCAGGACGGATTCTGCGTACGACTCGTCATGTTCATCTACCTCGACAAAAAACCGACCATGCTGCCGCGATGTTGAGCATCGAACGCGGCGACGGATATTTTTCATCAACCGTTTTTCGAAATACGATCGGTTTCCGCCTTTCAGTGTGATCTCTCCGACTCGTATCAGATAGGTGGTGGTCATGAAGCGGCGCGGGTGAGAAGCGGTATTTCTTCACGGATCGTGTCGCACAGCCCGTCGATGTCACGTTCGGTTATATGAGTGTCCAGCGATATCCGCACGCTCGATGTGGCAATGTCTTCCGAGTATCCCATCGCTCTGAGCACACGGGGATCACGTTTTTGCGACGAGCATGCCGAGCCGGGGGAAACGAGATATCCCCGATCGTCGAGCACACGGGTCAAAACCTCCGCCGGGACCGGCGGAAACGATACCATTATGATATACGGGGAGGTGAGGTTCGGATCGTAGGCGTGGTTGCCGTGAATAATGATGCCGCCTTGAATCGTCTCCAGTTGATCAATAAGCCGCCTCTTGATTTTCACTACCGACTCGATCCGATTATCCAGCGAATCCAGACGGGTTTCGACGGCTCGCATCATCCCCCACACTGCGGCAAGATTTTCCGTTCCCGAGCGCATTCCCTTCTCCTGACCGCCCCCGACGATGAGCGGCTCGATGCGACGATTCAGATAGAGGAGCCCTGCACCACGAGGTGCACCGAGCTTGTGACCACTGAAGGAAGCTGAATCGATACCCATACTTCCGAGGAACAACGGGATTTTTCCGAGCGATTGAACGCAATCACTGTGAATGTGAATCGATCTACGTGCCCCCGAGGCGTTACGTAGCGCCTCCGTGAGCGTAGTCATGTCCTGGATGACACCGGTTTCATTGTTGACATGCATGATCGAAGCAAAGCTCGTATCGTCGGGTAGCTTTCCCTCTATCGTGCCCGGCTCCAATCGACCGTCGTTCCCGGCTTCGAGCATAGTCAAATCAAATCCGTATTGTGACAACCGTTGTATCGGTATTGCCGCCGACGCATGCTCGAATCCGGATGCTACGACACCTGCCGGGCGTTTGTTCAAAATAAACGAGCTTATGACGCTGTTGTTCGATTCGGTTCCGCCTGAAGTAAAAATCAGCCGATTCGGCTCCACATCGAGTGCGTCCGCGCACCGTTGACGCGCCTCTTCGAGGAGGTCCCTCGCCCGTCTGCCCTCCGAATGTGCCGAAGACGGATTTCCGAAGGCATGCTCAGAAACGCGGTAGCTTTCGTCCCAAATTTCACGATGTGGTACTGCGGTCGCTGCGGTGTCGAAGTAAACGCGTTTCATTGGGAAAACAACTATACCCGCAGACGTCTTCACCATCAAGGAGCAATTGCACATGTAATTTTCTCCGCAAAAATCGTCTGATCGCTTACCAGAGGCCGGACCCTGGATGTCGTTATGCTGGACACTTGCATAAAGGAAATGAAATATGTATTTTTAGATATATGGCAAACGGTCTTTGTTGTTCGGATGCGCTGATAAGTAGTTATGCCGAACGTTTGAAGGTCTGCGGACATCCTCTAAGACTCAAATTGCTTTGCTTGATCGAAAAAGAGGATTCCTGTGTATCCGAGCTGTGGAAATGTCTCAATCAGTCGCAACCGGTAATATCTCAACATCTTGCGGTTTTGAAGGAGAAGGGGATTGTACACTCGGAGATCGAAGGAAATAAGCGTATCTACTCGATTGTCGATCCGTTTGTGAAGCGAATCGTCCAGTCCCTGAGCCGGGGAGATAATCGTGGCGATTCGGATCGGCTTGAACCGGTCGGACACATCGCTACCGGATCGAAGT
>CAYLZA010000489.1:0-3387 GCA_964387575.1 uncultured Spirochaetales bacterium
ATGATAACATACAGTTCATGAACATACTTTTAATTGCACCATATCCGGACCTGGTAAAAACAGCCCAGACGACTATGAAGACATCTCCCTATTCAGCGAAGATTTTGCCGGGAGACCTTCAAAAGGGGCTCGAAGTCGCTGAAACACAGATCAAAAGAAACGAGGCCGATATCATCGTAAGCCGAGGCGGAACAGCCTCACTACTACGTCAGAATCTTTCAATTCCGGTGTTCGAGATTGATGTGAGCGGCTACGATCTTATGCGCAGCATCTATCCCTATGCAAGAAGAAATCGCAAGATAGCAGTGATAGGATATGATAATGTAATCAGCGGAGCCCGAAGCATAGCCGAAATTATTGGAATTAACCTCGGTTACTTTGAAGTGACTTCACGACGACCCATCGAAGCGTTAATCAGAGACGCCGGCGAATGGGGCGCTGAAATCGTGATCGGAGATACTGTTTCAGTACATACAGCCCGTGAACAGGGGCTGGCCACCGAGCTTGTAAGATCGGGTTCGGAGGCGATACTACAGGCAGTAGAAGCTGCCGCCAAATTTCACGGTCACATGAAAAACGAAATAATCCGTAATAACCGGTTTAACCTGATCATGGAACACAGTGACCAAGGGGTCGTCTACTTAGCGGAAGACGGGTGTGTAGAGCTGCTGAATACACAGGCCGAACAGATTCTTCAAATGGGCCGTGATCGACTGGTAGGCCGACCTTTCAACACAGATTCTGCACCGAAGGAACTCGTAGAGGCTGTAAATCAGAAAGCTACGCATAAGCTCATCCAGGTGAAAAAAAAGGATTACATGGTTGAGGTGATAGACCTCAACACCGAAGGAAACCATGCGGCAACTCTGGTGTTTCTACAAAGTAGCGGTCGGATCAGAGACATCGAAGGAATGCTGCGTAAACAGATGGCCTGCCGAGGTCTTATTGCAACATACAAGTTCGAAAGCATAATCGCGAAAAACACGGGAATTAAAAAGACTATTGAAAAGGCTCGCCGCTACAGCACCACGAATTCGACTATTTTACTGCTGGGGGAAACCGGATCGGGAAAGGAGGTCTTCGCACAGAGCACCCATAATGCATCGTTGAGGAGAGATGGTCCGTTTGTAGCAGTAAACTGCGCAGCCCTTCCCGACAGCCTGCTCGAAAGCGAACTATTCGGATATGCAGAAGGAGCCTTTACCGGAGCTAAAAAAGGCGGAAAACCGGGGCTTTTCGAGATGGCACATAAAGGCACCATCTTCCTGGACGAAGTGAATGACATGAGTAACAGAGTTCAGGCGCGGTTCTTGCGAGTGCTGCAAGAAAAGCAGGTAATGCGGGTTGGTGATAACCGTGTGTACGATGTAGACGTAAGGGTTATTGCAGCCTGTAATAAGAATCTATTTGAAGAAACCGAAGCTGGTCGTTTTCGAAGAGACCTTTATTATCGGCTGAGAGTACTCGATATAGAAATCCCTCCCCTTAGAAAACGCAAGGAGGATATACTCCCGTTATTCCAGTATTTCGTTTCCATTTTTAACGATAAGTATAATTATAAACCACATGGCATCCCTACCGATTTGAAGGACGCTTTGTTAGCGGCACGCTGGCCGGGGAATGTTCGCCAGTTGAGAAACTTCGCTGAGAAAGCAAGTGTTTTGTTTTCACTTCATCAGAACAAGCAGGAAATAGAGCTCGATCTTGTCCGAGAACTTAAACAGGACGCGTGCAAAGAAGTCGAGATAGATCAACAAGAATTACCGAGTTCAACGGAAATTACTACTTTTTCAAAAAAAAACCTCAAAGAGATTAACGCAACCATAATATATGAGTGCTGGAAAAGCAGTGACCGAAATATCAGTAAAACGGCCCGAACACTGGGAATAGACCGGGCCACTGTGAGAAAACATCTGCAGCTCATCAAGTCGCAGCATTAGCGCTTTTTCACTACAGCTGACAGCAGCCGTATACCCTCGGCATTCGTGTGGAGAACGGTCACCTCGAAGAGAGATCCATCTCCCAGGCGTCGTCGGTGGGCGCCGTCTGGACAATTGACATATGTCTATGATTTGCGTAAGCTGCACTTATCATGACAATGCTGCCGGCCGAAGGCGTCTGGGTGGCAATGACGACGCCGATGCACGAAGATGAGGAAATCAATTTCCCCGAGCTCCGCAACCAGACCAACCGTTTTGTCAGCGCCGGCGTCGACGCGCTGTTCTGCCTCGGCACGAACGGCGAGTTTTACGCTCTGAGCCTGGAAGAAAAGACCGCCGTAATGGAGCAGGCGATCGGAGAGACGGCTGGGCGCGTTCCGGTCTGCGTTGGCGTTGGCTGCATCACCACCAGGGAAACCATCGAAATGGCTCGCCGCGCCGAGCGTGCAGGCGCCGACGCGGTCAGCATCATCACGCCGTATTTTGTAGCGCTCAGTCCGCAGCAGATCGAGCGGCACTTCCGTACCGTTGCTGAATCCGTTGCACTGCCGGTCTTGTTGTACAATATACCGGCTCGAACGCAGAACCGTATCGACACCGAAACCATGTCGCGACTGGCAGCGGTAGAGAACATAGTGGCAATCAAAGACTCGAGCGGAAGCCTGTCGACCGTCCTCGACTTTGCCCGGATCAACCGGGATGAGCTCAAGGTCTTCGTCGGAACTGACTCGCTCATACTCAAGGGCCTCGATGCAGGGGCATGCGGGACGGTTTCCGGCCTCGCAAATGTGTGTCCGCGACTTGTCGTGTCAATCTATACAGCTTGGCGGGAGGACCGCCGGCAGGATGCCGTGTGCGCCCAGGAAAGGCTTTCACACGTCAGGGAGATCCTCACGCTCGGTAATCCAAACACGATCACGAAGCTTGCGACTACTGCGGTTGGGCAGCCCGTAGGTCCGGCGCGCAAACCCGCGTCTGCAGTTACTCCGGAGGAGATGGCGGCGGTGCGAAGGCACCTCGAGACCTCACTCAACATGGAGCTGGAATAGAACGCTGCTTCTCGATGTCGGACAAGCTGATGAGACCGACACTGGAGACCGCGAATGCGGCTACGGGCATTTGTCGGAAGAGAAGGGTATGGTAAACCCGTACAAGAAACAGGAGTAAAATAGATGCTTAGTTCTGTGCACAGGCGGCGCCGCATATTCCGAGGAGTCACCGAATGAGCGCCAAGCCAAACCTCGTGTTTTTCCTCTCGGACCAGCTCCGCTGGGATTGCCTCGGTAGCTATGGGAATCGCAAGATCCAGACGCCCAGTCTGGATGCTCTCGCGCAGGAGAGCGCGCTCTTCCGGCGGACGTACTGCGCACAGCCGGTATGTACACCTGCACGGGGCACAATTCTCACCGGCCTGTATCCGCATAACCACGGCTGCGTCGGGAACAAT
>CAYLZA010000490.1:0-3387 GCA_964387575.1 uncultured Spirochaetales bacterium
GAAGAGGAAACGATTTTCGGGGCCGTAGGGATCGTACAGATCGACACTCGCGAAGTCGAGTTGATGCCCGGGGTCGATCGGGTTATCCCGATTTCCAAACCGTACAAGCTCGCATCCAGAGAGCTCAAGAAGGATGATACGGTCGTCGATGTCGGTCCGATAAAGGTCGGCGGTCTGCGTATCGTCGTTATGGCGGGTCCATGTGCGGTGGAATCAAAGGAACAGATCGACGAGACCGCCCGAATCGTACGGGAATCCGGTGCAGTCGTGCTCCGCGGCGGAGCTTTCAAACCGCGCACATCGCCCTATTCGTTCCAGGGACTCGGAGAAGAGGGGCTCGAGCTTCTCAAGGAAGCGGGTGAACGTGAAGGATTGGCGGTCGTATCCGAAATCGTCGGGACCGAATACGTTGATATGATGCGTGATTACGTAGACGTATTTCAGATCGGTACGAGAAATATGCAGAACTTCGAGCTGCTCAAGCGGGTCGGTGCGTTGAACAAACCGGTAATACTCAAACGGGGGCTTGCCGCGACCATCGAGGACTGGCTCATGGCGGCCGAATATCTACTTGCTCACGGGACGGACGATGTAATCCTGTGCGAACGTGGGATCCGTACGTTTGAAACATACACGCGAAATACGCTCGATATTTCGGCAATACCGGTGGTAAAGAAGCTCAGTCACCTTCCGGTGATCGTAGACCCCTCACACGCAACCGGTATTCGAAACAAAGTGCCCCCGATGGCGCTTGCTTCCATAGCCGCCGGTGCCGACGGAATCCTCGTCGAGGTGCATCCGGATCCCGAGCGCGCAGCTTCGGACGGCCCGCAATCGCTCTATCCCGGTCAGTTCGAGAAACTGATGCGGGATATCGAGGTGCTTTCTCCGGTCGTCGGAAAAGAGATAGCCCGATTACCCGAACGTACGACGGAAGAAGAGCCGATTGCGGTGAAAACCGGAACGGTCGCGGGTGAAGGTGTCGGGTTCCAGGGCGAGCACGGAGCGTTCAGCGAGCTCGCAGCCCACAGATACTTCCAGGAAGATGAACGGGTGAGTGTACCGTATGCTCGTTTCGTAGATGTTTTCAACGCCGTACTCGAAAGACGGACTCGATACGGTATCGTTCCGATCGAGAACTCCCTGGCCGGCTCGATTCACGAAAACTACGATCTATTGCTTCAATACCCGGACACCCAGATCGTTGGGGAGCAGAAAATACGGATAATCCACAACTTGATCGGTATTCCCGGTACCGATATTCGGTCGATCGAGAAGGTGTATTCCCATCCCCAGGGACTCGCTCAGTGCGCGGCATTTCTCGATTCATCTCCCTGGATAGAGCGAGTTCCCTACTACGATACGGCGGGCTCGGTGGCGTTGATCGCACGGGAAAATAATCCCGCACATGCGGCGATTGCCGGAGCCGAAGCAGCTACGACCTACGGGCTTTCAATCCTGAAGGAAGGTATCGAGTCCAATCCGCGTAACTATACCCGGTTTTTTATTATTGCACGTGGAGAGGAGCCGACACCGAAGAATCCCGATACGGCTTCGGTTGTGTTTTCTACGCCCGACAAACCGGGAGCACTGTTTTCGTGCCTTCAGGTGTTGTCCGAAAAATCGCTCAACATGCACAAGCTCGAATCGCGGCCGATTGCGGGAAAGCCCTGGGAATATATGTTTTACGTTGATGTGGAGATACCCAACGAACGTTCGCGGTTTGACGAAGCGATCGCTTTGCTCAAGGAAAAAACGGCGAGCTTCAGAATCCTCGGGGTATACCGGACGCACGAGCTCGGTTGATCAGATCCGGGCCGGATCCCGCAAAAAATCGAACTAGGAGTTGTTCTGTCGAGCACCGGCGGAGCTTCCCGAATCCCCGCTGCCGGACACTCCCAGTTTGCGCAGCTGTTCTTCCTCTTCCTTGCGCGAGACGTATTCATGACGCTTTTGATTCGCTTTAACGATCGCATTTCGTATGGCATTGAGCTCGAGCTTGATGCCCTTGAGCTTGCCTCGGTCCTCACGGTCAATTTCCGACTGAAAACATGTTTGAAGCGCCGGCAGAGCACGGACGATTTTCTGCAGATCGACGATGCGGCGTTCGAGCAATTTGTAGATCTCGTCTTCGCTTTTCGACTCGAGCTGGGAGTAGCTATTGCTCATTTTACTTGCAAGCGAGCCGAGTATACGTGCGGTTCTCGTGCTTTCCTGCAGAAATGTATCGAAGTTGATGCTCTGCTCTTTTCCGACCGAGGTGGCTACATCTACGAACTCGACTTCGTAGATGCGGGTTTGCTGGGTGCCGAACAGGAATTTTCGAAGCAGTTTTTTGAGAGGACCTCCCGACGACAGCTTCGATTCTTCGAAAAGCGAGCTGTTTTCGTTGATCTTGTCGAGAGCCGCCTCGAGATGCCTCGAGGCAGTAGCGAGAAGACGTACCGCTTCGAGGAGAAGCTGTTTGTACGAGACTTCTTTTGGTTCAGCCGTCTTTTTCTTTTCGACGGCGAGCTTCTTGAGCGTGTTCTCACGCATCGTTTTTCCGGCCCCGGTATAGTCCTCGTCGAGAATCTCCTTTACCAGGTCCTGGTAGAACGGCAGCTCTGTTTGACCGCTGTTGAAACGTTTCCTTATCTCCGACAGGGCCGCTTCCCGATCGCGCGCGATCTCTTCACGGCTCAAATCGAGATTGGCTATAAGCTTTGTGCGAACTTCGTATTTATACGACTCTCGATGGAAATCGGTAAGCTCTTTGAGCCGTGAGAGAATAGCTGCCGATGCCGCGGACATCCTGTTTTGCGCGTCACTCAGCATCTGTGTCGAAAAAGTGTCGCTCCCTCCGCGAATTTTTGCAAAGAGATCGGCAACCGCACGGGTATTCGCCTTTGTCGATGTTTCCGACAATGCCCCCCAGTGTATGAATTTCGCGAGGCCCGCGAGCAACTTAATGCGTTTGAGCGTGAGAAAATCGATGCTGAATTGATACGAATTGGTGAGAAACTCCAGTTGTGAATCGTAGTGCGAGAGCCGTAATCCGAGCTCTCCCGACTTGGTATTATCAGTAATCGGTGTACTGTCGGGAAGCGATACTTCTGATATTTTACGATCGTATTTATACGGATCTTCGCTAATAAGTGATTTTTGAATAAGCACTTCGTATACGTTACGGAACGCTGCATGCAGTATCGCAAACCGGTTTTTTATCTCCGGAAGTGCGGTAGACTCCAGGTGCTCACGTTTGGTCTGCAGGGCGTTACCGAGCTGCTCGTAGTATGAATCGTTACCCGACATACGCTTGCTATTATCGGAGAAAAGTGCTCATGATGCAAACACGTGGGAAGCAGGCCAGGAATTCGCATTATGAACCGTTGGCACGGTTTCCCA
>CAYLZA010000491.1:0-3376 GCA_964387575.1 uncultured Spirochaetales bacterium
GCTCAGCAGGATAGAGCGACTGCCTCCTAAGCAGTAGGTCATGCGTTCGAATCGCATCCGGGGTATGCAAGCCGGATTCCGCCAACCGCGGCATTCGGCTTTTTTGTCTTCTTGACAGTTTTTGGATCTAAATTGCCTGAGACGGGCGTAGGGGACAGGTTCGGAAATTGAAAAATCGGCTAAAAACAAATAAATTTCATTTGTGCTGGAGCTTTCACAATTTTTAGGAATTGTAATAAGCATTTTCTCGCGGGAACATCCTCCTCCACATTTCCATGCGGTATATGGCGAGTATCAAATAACCGTGGAAATCAATAGTGGTGTTGTACATGGGGATTTCACTATATATCTTCGCTTTTCTGATGGAATTAAAGGTGATGTAGACTTGAGCGATGTCAAGGCTGAATGTGAGCGGCTGACTCCCTTTGGTATCGAAATACCCTGGAAGCGCGATACAGCCTGGCACCGACCATATGGAGGTCGTTCGTGAATGGATGGAAGCGATCCGGCGGGTAGCCCTCGAACGTTTGTGAAAACTGCCTCCCAAGTCTGCGCCAGGACGGCGAACTCTTCCTCGCCCCATCGGCAGGTAACATCGGTTTTTCTCGTAGAGTCGGAGATGATGTGTGCGCTCCTCTCCGCCCGAAGGGGCGAAATCCACCTCGAAATTTATCCGTTCGCCGGCTAACGCCGCTTCCAGGTACGCACGGAGTTGGTCGTATGTTTCCTGAGGAACCACCTCCCACACATATTTGCCGTGATTGTCGGAGACCGGCCCCAATAACTGCCGGTGGTCGCTGGTGGATCGATGCAGCTCGAATGAATACGCCTTGAGCACACCGTAACACTGCTGTTTGGGCAGGAGCGGTACGAGTATCGCCGAGGTAGATCCTATTTGTCGCCGTCCGGTTCCTCCACCACTGCCGCATCCGAACTGGTTACTTCCGTAGCTACATCTGCAACCTTTTGACGGACCAGGTCGAGATCGAGACCTCCAATGGCGACTCCGTGGCTCACCTTTTGAAGAAGCTCCAACTGCGTACTCCGTTTGAGCCTGGCTTGCTTCTCGGTTACATCTCTCTGAATTGCCATATAGAAGTCCTGTTTACCGGATGCGCTAAAAAACGGCCCGGTCCAGCACTCGAGCCTAAATGGCGTCGCGTCTTTTCGGTAGTTTGTCATCCTGCCCTGAAAGATTTCGCCGGCTTCCAAAGCTTTTCTCAGTCTGTCCATCTCGGCACGATCGGTATCGGTGCCCTGCAGCAACCGCGGATTGTTATGCTTCACCTCCTCAAACGTATATCCGGTTATCATTTCAAATGCCCGATTGACGTAGAAAATATGCGGACCCCGCTCGTCGAGCTCGGCGTTGGTACTCATTACCGATTCGTCGACGGTCGAAATGACTTTTGCATACAGGCGGTTCGAGAGCTCCATTTACTTGAATCCTTATCTATCAAAGTAGTAAAGAATCCACCGGAAAAGCCGGTGGGTTTTCGTGCTCAACCAAACTGCCAATCCCAATCACGCATGAGCTCGACTTTATCTTATGGAACCCGGTCTGCGTGCACTTCCACTGCCGCCTTTACCTTCAGCCTCACGCAGCAGGGATAGTCTGACCTCCGCATACCGGTCGTCGGCCTTAGCGCCGATCAGTCGATGAAACACTTCGCCGTGGTCCCCGGTTCGTTCATGTGAGAACTGTACGATTCCGAAAAGTGGACCGGCAATAGTCGGAGGTAACGGGCGGTGTATCGATTGGCTGAATCTGTACGTCTCGATAGTCCAGCATCGCCGGCTGTATGTGTGTCGTACTGAACGGATAGTCCGCCACTGCGGCCAGTGCGTCCGTCATCCCGGCTATAAGCGCCAACTTTCCGCTGTTTAGGGGGCCGATACTAACAACCTGCGCCACGTCGCTTCGTTCGATCTGTTGTTCTACAACCGCCGGATTTGCACCCTTCTCATCGTGATGCGGACGTATCGCGGAAGACACCCCGGCTCGCCGAAAATTTCGAAAAAATCGTCGTAGTTAAGACCTATTTAAGATCGTCGGCGTTTCCTTGGGTGTATCAAAACCATCTTGGGAGGACTAAGAAAATGAAAACAAGACTTACAATAGCGCTTGCTGCGCTATTGGTTATCGCTTTGATTGGATGCGGCGCATTTACGCCATCTCCATCCATCACCTCTTTTACGGCCACTGAGGAGTCCGTTGCCGTTGGAGACACTGTGACACTTACCATACAGGGGACGACCGTGAACGACATGGGTATGTCCAGCACGACGGATTATGCCGGAACCGTACGTCTCACCTGCAGTAGCTTGTCGTACGACGAATCCGCGACATTTGATAGCGACGCGGATGAGTCATTCAGCGTGACGATGGACACGGCCGGAACATATACGTTCACTGCGACGTTGGAGGCCAGCGACGGCTCCTCGGATTCCTGGACAATCGAAATCGATGTGGCGGGTGATCCCAACCCGTGGGACGGAACTGCCACTGCCTATTCACAAGATGACGACAAAGGAGACTGGATAACCGGTTACAGCATCAGTCCCGCCGGGGACGTGGATTGGTTTTCGTTCCTTACGGACGGATCCGACTCTCGCTATGTGGTTCACTGGCAAGACAGTTACGACTATGTAACGAATAGCAGTTATTACGGTGACGTCAAGGTTACCGTGTATGACGAGACAGGCAATATCATCGGGGGACCTCAGGACTCCGGTTGTTGGGATGATGGAGAGTCTGCTGGGACGGTCGGACCATATGACGGAATTGAGATTGACGTTGGGACCGACATTACCATGGGGGACACTGTCTACGTGAAAGTAGAAGGATACTCTTCTTCCTCGACCGGTGATTACGAGCTCTATTTTTGGTAGACTGAGTAATCGGGCGGCATTTGTCCGCAAACGTAGATAGCACACTATCGGCCGGCCGCCGGTTACACCGCGCGGCCGGCTTCTATTCGTCCTTTGAGATACGTAAGATACTCCACGTTTTCAGGAGCCGGTCCATGAATTACTCGTTTATTTCCGAGTACGGATATCAGCTTTCCGACCATCATCGTCGCGAGACCGGGATTTGCCATAAGGTACGCTCCTCCGGCTGCAAGCGATCGTATGCTTCGAAAAAACGTTCTTTTACCTACCACGTCGAGGACAACGTCGTATTTTTTTATCGCTCTTAGAGAAATCCTCTCGTGTATAGTCGATCACGATGTCGGCCCCGATCGATCGAACCAACGGGTATGGCGGCGGCTTCCGTGAACGAAGTTCCATCCGGAATCGTTGAAATCATCGAGTTTTCGGAAAGACAGGCATATTCGGCATATCCGCCGAATCCGAATCCGGTAGCTGCCGGAAC